>JAYEKW010000007.1 GCA_034716895.1 Candidatus Neomarinimicrobiota bacterium | reverse complement strand
ATCATAATGGTGATGATGCCCGGGCTTTAATCAAGATCGTTGGCACTGATACAACCTTTATGGATGTTATCGGTATTCCTACTGAAGATCCTGGTTCAGGTTGGGATGTTGCCGGCGTTGCTGTTGGTACCCAGAATCATAACCTGGTTCGTAAGGCTGATGTAGAAACCGGTAATGTTGACTGGCTCGCATCTGCCGGTACTGACGTTGATAACTCCGAATGGATCGTCTTCGAGCAGGATTACTGGTATGGCATGGGTTATCACAATGAAGCTTATCCATTGCCGGGTGAATCCTGTGAGCTGGCTTTTGACTATGGTGTTGTAAATGATGCAACCGCCATGGGAGCTATTGACTCTTACGGTGCTGACTGGTACAGTTTCTATAATGATGGCACCTTTGATAATGTCACGGTCTCCTTGTGTGGTACCAGCTTTGACTCCAAACTCGAAGTTTGGGAAGCTTGTGACTCACTGGACTATCTGGCTTTTAATGATGATGCCTGCGGACTACAGTCTGAGATCAGTCTTGATACACTGGCCGCTGGCACTTACTTCGTTAAGGTCTATGGTTATGGTTCCAGTAGTGGTGACTACACTCTGAATGTAATTGGTACCAATGGAATGCCCGACTTTGTGGTTACTTCCATGGAATACTTTGGCCAGGATACCCTCCAGGTCGTGGTTACCAACCAAGGTGAAGCTGATTCTCCAGGTTATTTTGGAACCGATTATCATGGTCTCTATATTGATGGTGATTATTTGGGTTATGTTGCTGTAAATGACGTTGCCTTAGCCGTGGGTGAATCCTATACCTATGACATCATCGGTTTTAACTATGATACTTTTGGAGATGGTGACTATTGGATCCATTTTATGGCTGACGTTGATAATGATGTTGAAGAATCAGATGAAGACAACAATCTTGATTCTCTGCTGATCACTATCGAGTTACCACCCCTGGCTCCAAGACACGTGGTTGCTGAAGCTGGTGAAAACCATGTAACCCTCTATTGGGAAACTGCTGTTTTACCAGAACCAGTACCTGCAGCTCTCTCGAACAGTCTTATCGGTATCAGTGATGAACGCAGCAAACCTGCTGTCACACTGAGTCCTGAGCTGATCGCCAAGCGTGATCTGGTTAGAGGTGATGCTCTACGTGATGCTGGCGATACTTGCGCCGAAGCTGTTGTTGTACTAGGCGACTCAGCCTTTTATTCAGCGCCTTATGCTCCATACTGGTATGCTTATACTGCAACCATAGATGGCTTTTTGACCATCTCATCTGACGGAGCTACTGTTGATACAAAGGTCTATCTCTATGCTGATTGTGATAGTGCCTATATTGCCTATAATGATGACGGTGGCAGTGGTTTATCATCCATTGTAACCATCCCGATCCTTTCAGGTGCTACCTACTATATCGAGTGGACCGATACCTGGAGTGCTAGTGGCTTCGATTGGACCCTGACTGAGAATGCAACTCTACCGATGGCCGATTTGGCTGTTACTGAAATGTACTTCGAAGACGAAGCCGTCTGGGCCGTTGTTGGAAACCTGGGCGACCTTACCGCAGCTGGCGTTTCCTGCCACTGGTATGTTGATGGTGTGGATGTTGGCTATGCCTATACGGCAGGCCTGGAACCTGGCGCTGCCGATACACTGGGGCTGCTTGGTTTTACCTGGGAAAATCTTGGTGCAGGTACCTTCAATGTTGGTATCCTAGTGGATTACTGGTCAAGTGTCGATGAATCTAACGAAGATAACAATACGGATTCAATTGAAGTAACAATTGAAGCTCCGGATTATATGCCAACCTACAATGTTTACCGTGATAGTGTTATGATCGCTGCCGCTTTGGAAGCAGTCAACACGTCGTTTGATGGTGAATATTTGGATATTGCTGTAGTCGCTGATGTTGAGTATACCTATTATGTAACTCAAATATTAGACGATGAAACGGAATCCCTGGGTTCAGAGTCTGTCTCTGCAACACCTTGGGCTCCAGTCATCTTACCGTTCCCTTATACTGAAGATTTCGAGGACTATGTAGATCATAACCTTGAATTCGGTTGGACAGTTGAAGAGATCGGTACACCGGATGGTGGCAACTGGGAAGTTGGAGATAGTACCTATTTCGAAGGCAATGCCTATAACTACTGGCATGTACCCGGCGGAAGTATCTTTGCTGCTATCGATGACGATGGTTTTGGATCAGGTGTGAATGGTAATGAAATACTATGGACACCCTGGTTTGACCTGACAACTGCAGTTGAACCTCAGATCACCTTTAACTATACCGTTCGCGGTGGTAATGGTGGTCAATTTATGGTTCTTAGTGGAGATACCATCTCTGCCATTTACCCGCTGACTGATTCTCCTTCTGAGTGGAGCGGAGCTCTATTCAATCTTGGAGAATATGCTGGTGAACTGATCAAGGTTGGTTTCCATTATGATGATAATGGTGGTTGGGCCTATGGTTTGGCCGTTGATGATATCACCGTCGAGGAAACTCCCCTGCCAGGTACCATCTCAGGTACTGTAGCTGACGGTGATGGAAACGCAATCGGCTATGCCGATGTGCATGTCTATGGCGCGTTTGCTGATGAAGGAACCATGACAGATGTTGCAGGAGCATACACTGTTACTGTTCCTGCTGGAGAATACCAAGTTGACGTTATGCGTGTTAATTATGACATGGCAACTGCAACAGTTATGGTAACCGAAGGTGGCGCAACCGTTCAAGACTTTGTCTTGAATTTCACCTTACCTGCTCCAGAGAACCTGATGGCTTATCCTGAAGAAGCAGATACAACCATCGCCCTTAACTGGGCAGCTCCCATGCCTATGGGTCAGCTGGCTTATGATGATGGCACCTATGAATCCTTCTATTGGGTAAGTAGTACTGGCAGCACATTGGATCATTATTTTGCTGCTCATTTTAAAGCTCCAATTACCCCTGGCTATGCCATCAATGAAGTTGCTATTCTGACGACAGCTGATGATGCTGAATCAGCATTTGAAAATGTCTTTGTAGTCGGTTCAGATACCATGGGTGGTCCTGATTTTGCCAATGTCCTCTGGACAGCTACTGGCAATAATGCAGCAACCTATCCTGAACTTGCCTGGGATTTTTATCCAGTTGGCGTTAACCCAAGTGAGCAGGAATTCTGGGTAGTTATGCAATGGCCTGATGGAAATATGTTCGGACCTTACGTTGCTACTGATATGGATACTTTCATTGGGAACTCGATTTATTCGGCAGAGCCGGATACTTCAGGGAATCCTATTTGGAATGTGATCCCAGGAACATTTGCAGTACGTGCTTATTTGAGCGAGCCTGAAACCGGTCGCTCAGTTGTATTGCATGGTTCTGAAACAACCACCATCGAAAAAGTTGGTTCAGCTATCGCTTTGGATACCAAGCAGGATGTAAGTTTTGCTGGTAGTGTTGAAGCACCTGCCATAACCAATCTTAGTCGTGAACTACTCAACTACAACGTGTATAGATCGCTTGACCCAATGGTCTTTAGTGATATCTATGCCACCGCTGCAGGCGAATCGTTCAATGATGATGGTTTTGATTTTGATACAGAGTATTTCTATGCAGTTAGCGCTGTATATGATGAAGGTGAATCAGAAAAATCAAATACAGCTGGTTTTACTTATTTCTCGCCTCTGTTCCTCAATCACTACGAATCCTTCACGTATCCAGATGAAACACCACTGGCTGACATTGGTTGGGTAACCGACGATGGAGCCGGTAACGTCGCTGCTAACTTTGGTATCGAAGACGAAATGCTACATTTCGATTGGTCACCAACAGCGACTGATTTCTATCAGACTGTAACTTCACCTATCGCTGATTTTACAGCAGCCACTCAGGCTAGGATCGGTTATTATCTGTATTTTGATGATTATTCTGATTCAGATAATGGCACCTTGGACTTCTGGGCTTCATTATCCAATGATGGCTTCTTAACAGAACATGTCCTGGTTGCCCACAATGATTCGATCTTTGGTAATATCGAAGAATACATGCTCCATGATGTATCTGATATTGTGATGGGATCCGGTGGATGGCAGTTACGCTTTACGGTTACTGGTGCCACCTCATTTACCCTGGATCATCTCTGGGTTGATGATGTTATCGTTGAATCAGATGTCAATATGGGTCCTGCAGACTTTGATCTGTTGACTCCTGGTGATGCAGATCAGGTCGTTATCACAACCGCAAATGTTGCTAATGGTGCCCTGGCTTTTACCTGGGAATCTGCTGGAACTGACATGCGCTACGGTGTCGAGCTATCTGGTAGTCTGGGAACGATCGTGGTTCCTTTCGATACATCGGCCACTGAAGTTGTGATTCCTTATGCAGTACTCGATGCCGCCTTTGATCTGGCTGGCAGCGATTTTGTTGAAGGAACCTGGGATATATTCGCCTATAATGATCTTGGTATGGTTTACGCTTCCAATGGACCATTCGCACTGACCATCGGTACCACCGTTGGTACAGACGAAATGTTTATTCCAGAAGTATATGACCTGTTCCAGAATTATCCGAATCCGTTCAACCCTGTAACTTCAATAACCTATGACATTCCTGAAGCTGCACAGGTGCGTTTGGTTGTCTACGATCTTCTTGGACAACCGGTAAGAGTTCTTGTTAACGATTACCAGAACGCCCGCCGTTATCAACTGGAATGGAATGGTCTATCTGATGTTGGTCTACCGCTATCTTCCGGTATTTACATCTACCGTCTAGAGACCGATGCCTTCGTCAAAACCATGAAGATGATGTATCTGAAATAAACTACATCTCTCCATAATACTGCAAACAGCCCCTTTTCGGGGCTGTTTGCTTTTATAGCCCTCCTGTTTTCGGAGAACCTTATGCCAATTTTATAATAACCGCTTTGTGTCTTCGCGAGGAAGTGTAACGACCGCGGCGATCCACCTGCGCATCTGCTGCGATGGATAAATCTCCTGCCTCATTTGCCTTTATCCCAATTGATCCAAATCAATTAGTCACACATGATTGGCAAATATTGGTTGGTTTGTCCCAGACCCCTAACTATTTTCAGCCCGTGAAATTATTCAAGGTCATAGTCGTCATAGGAATGTTTATCTCAAGCGTGATCGGTGGAGCAACGCTCACTGGTTTTGCCGGATACTCAGATGATGCCCGTATCATCATCCAGTGGAATACATCCATGGAGCAAAATGTGGCCGGCTTTGAAATACAACGCAGTACAGATGATGGGCGCACCTTTTTTGAGATCGGCTATCTCCATGCTCAAGGGCAGGGCAGTGGCTATACCTTCATTGATGATTCAATTATTGCCAAGGTATCTGGCCGCAAGTACACCTACCGTCTAAAGATTCGTAATATGGATGGCAGTTCTGAATTAAGCGAGATTATCGAAGTTGAATCCCAACTTGCTGTTGTCAACCACACCTGGGGTTCTTTGAAAGCTCTGTTTAAATAAACCGCTGCTCAAAAGTTGCAATTGTTTAGAGTCCGCTTATAAGCGGATTTTTTATTTATCGCCGAGCTGAAAACTTCATTGCAATTGATACTTACCCCAGGCTTCAGCCTGGGGGTTATAAAAATATTAAAAAAGAGGGCTTTAGCCCAACAATACGGGGCTAAAGCCAAAGGAAACAGTAGGTTATCATACCCACAAGCTAAAGCATGGGGTAAGCGTTGTCCCTAGTCTCACACAGCCTCTGAAGTCGTGGGCTTCTCCCCAGGCAATTAATTTGCGGATAAATTCCCCGTCCCTAATGACATTCCAAAATAGTCCGTGTAGGTTCGATCAAATATAGATAACCGTTAAAAAGGGTAAACAATCCATAACCGATCACCGAAAGTGAGGCGATCTGAGTCATGATGTGTCTGAACTTGAGCTGTTTGAATAGACCCACAAAAAAGCCCAACCCGAATAGAGCCGGAATGGTACTTATACCGAAAATAAACATGACCAGGGCACCATACACCGGGCTGGCAGTACTGGCAGCTGTAATGGCAAAGAAATAGACGAAACCACAGGGGAGTAGACCATTGAGCATACCCAGCAGATAAAATCCGAACAGGGAGTTACTCTTCAGCAAAGATCGAAAATTATCCCGATACCATTTTGATCGGGAAAATGAAGTTTCCAGTCCGGTTAGAAAATGAAGTTTTCCCATTAATGATAGACCAGCCAGGATCATGGCTATCCCGGCAATGATCCAAAGTACACCGTTGGTTGTGTTATTAAAAACCACCACACCGCCCAGCAGACCGAATGCAGCTCCCAATACACTATAAGTTGTAACCCGACCGAATGAATAGAGCAAATGAGCAACTGCCTGAGCTCCCTTACCACGCTCTTTTTCCATGGCAACAGTCGAGTAGGCAATGACGATTCCACCACACATACCAATGCAGTGTCCAAAAGAACCAAGAAAGGCGATGGTGATCACCGACAGGATATCTACTGCTTCCATTATTCTCCTATGAGTTGTTTACGAATAGCCGGATTAGCAATGGTTTCTCCCCTGAGCATATAGCGCTGCATTGTCTCAAAATCAATCAGACCTGGTCGATTGGTTTGATAAGCTCCAAATCCATATAGCATGGGTGTTTCATCAGTACGACTATACCAGGCCTGCCGACCATCGATCCAATCACCATTGTCCAGAGCATGCACCCAGATCACTGCTTCATCTTGAAAGGGTTTTGTCTTGAGCCAGGCTGCCATACCACCATGATCATGAAAGAACCAGGTTTTTCCATTGGGAGCAACAACCTGTGAGGCAAATGCCAGATCATCAATAACCATCCCACATTCGCTATCCTGAAACTGACTCAGAGCCATCTCGATGGGCCGTTTGGTCGTATTCCCTTCATATACCACAGTCATCTGCTGTAGATTACCCAGTGCAATAAACATCACACCAATAATAGTGATCAAAATCAGAACGATAATAATTGGTGCGGCAAACTTCATTTGGTACTATAAATACTTATCTCAGCAATGTCATTTTCCGGGTATTCGCAAAATCCCCGGATTCCACTCTGTAGAAGTAAATCCCACTATCCACCACTGAACCGTCTATCCCAAGTCCATCCCAGCTATATGAATGCTGTCCAGCCTGTAAGGGACCATCCATCAATACTCTGACCAGTCCTCCATTCAGATTATAAATAGACACCCGCACTGGTGCTGCCAGAGGCATTTCAAACCGGATTCTTGTCAGGGGATTGAACGGGTTCGGGTAGTTCTGGTGCAGGACCCAATACTTTGGTAAGGTGGGATCCACGTTCACCAGATCCGGATCTGCGGTTATCGTGACGGTGACCTGTGCATGAGCGGCCAGATCAAGGGATACAGTGCAGATATCTACTGCCTCAAGATGAATAACCTGTTCCAGAGAGCCATTCTCAACGGAATACCAATGTTCGCCCGCAGGCATATTGAACTTGACCCGGGCTTGTTCAAATTCCAGATCATGATTATTGATGATGACTGCCGAAACAGTATCAGCTCCTCCATCATTAGCTTGATCGTATGCTACTGAAAGGCTTTGTGACTGAGGCCATGTCGCATAAACAGTTTCTTCGGCCTGAACGTTACCATCTGCCACCCTGATCACCCGGTAACTGCGATTATCATCACAAACCGCCGCAGTTGAAAGATTGTAGGGATGCTGCATAATGTCACCGGAGTTTTGATGGGTATGTCCCCACAAGGCCATGTCTACTCCCAAAGCAGACAGGTCCAGATCATCTGAAAAATCATAGTGGTAGAACATGACTTTGGTTTGACTAGCAGATGCAGCAGCCAGATCAGCATTCAACCATTGCAGCTGAGTGGGAATAAAACTTTCCCCACCATAAATATCCCAGCTGTATCCATCATAATTGATGTAAGCTTCCATCCCAATAAAATGAACGGAACCATAATCAAAACTGTAGTCCTGAGTGTAATCCAGATCCGCTTCCGGTGGGTTGCTCAGCCAATGCCAGCCAAAAAAGCGCCACCAGTTCCAGCGCGATGTACCTTGCGGAGGCGGTGTGGCGTCCCAGCCACCCAGATCGTGATTGCCCGATACCAGATAAAGCGGCACATCCAGTTCTGCCAACAGACGCTGTGCTTTTGTAAAATTACGACGAGTTTCAAAATCTTCCAGTTCACCCTCGTTGATCAGATCTCCAGTCAAGAGTACGAATTCGGGATTTATGAGATTGATATCGTTGATTACCTCCCGTAGATCCACCATCTCCGATGTATCCCCAACTGACTCAGGGTTTTCATAGAAATAATGGGTCGCTAGATGCGTATCAGTGATATGAATAAAGTTGTATTCGGTTTTTATTTCCCGGATCAGTTGCACACTGTTTTGAGTAATGTCATCCAGACCGCTTGCCGTAACCTGCAGATCATAAAGCTCAAAATAGTCTGGTTCCGGGATCAAAAATTCCAGAAACCAACGATTTAGAGCTGTGTCATAACTGACGGATATCAGTCCCAGGGCAACTGACACAGAGTTGTATTGTAATTCAGCTGACCATTCAATGGTTGACTCAGGTGCCAGACAGATCACCTCCAGGATATCCCCGGGAGTCACAATGGCTGGAATATTTTGAAGGGGGCGCTGAATGACAGTCAAAGTATCCCCGATGGGTTCATTCGAGATCAAGATGCTGATCTCACCATCAGAAATATAGGGAACGGCATTTCCATTTACACTGGCAGAAGTAAAGTTTAGCGGTGTTACCCCTGTGGCATTTGGTATGAAACGCAGGTTTAGCAAAGTACCCATATCAGGCAGACCAAACTGTCCAGAAAACACCAGATCAATCGATCCTGGAGTTGAGTTATCAGTGATCAGTCCATTCTCTGTCAACGTGCCTTCCTGAGCAAGGCCGGTATACTGAACCACAGCGGGATTATAACTGAGCGCAATATTAAAGCTCAAAATTTCAGTAGTAGTGCCAATCAAAGCCACCTGAATCGGCAACTGAAACTCAGCAACATCACTCACAGTGGTACTGCCTGCGGAGACAATAAAAGCGCCCGCTTGAGATTGCAAATCAGCCAGTCCGCGAGGATGTAACCTGAACTCTCCCCAGGAATAAAAAACCACACCAATGATTGACGAAAAGGGATAGGCGGTCATCAATTCAATATTTTCATCTGCAAAATTATAGATCCCGTTACTGATAATGCAGTCACCGCTACCATCATTTACTCGCCACTCATCATAACCGTCAAAAGCTTCTGTAACACCAACGTCGGTAATTTCAACCAGGACAGATTCATAGGCTTCCTCGGTCGCCAGATCATGGGTGGAAATATGAACTGGTGCAGGTATTGGATTGCCGGAACTGATAGTCTCGTAACTGGTAAGATTCTTTAACTCGGTGATTCCATAATATTCATAAACCAGCCCCTGGATATGAATACTATCACCCAAAACCGGGTTGTGATCATTATCATAAATAAAAATGCCGTTCCAGGCTCCCCCTGCGCTACTGGAAATAAAGTAACGCCCATTGCCATAATCAGTAGCGGTTACAATACCACCGGTTGTCACGGTCTGTCCATCAAACAGTGAGGGGTAAGTACCATCATCAGCAACGGTGGTAAACTGAATGTCATAAATGCTCACATCTGCTATTATCAGCAGGGGGCAAAGGAACAGAAGCAGGGTGAACAACAGAGATTTAGGGCCTAAATTCGGGTTGATTTTCATTTGGGTGTTCTCCATTTTCGCGGTGCCCCCAAAGCAATTTCAATTGTCGGTGTCGTAATCGAATTCCGTTGAAAGACGATAACGCATGATCCGGTCATTTTGGGTGTCTGCTATATAGACGATTCCCGTGGCATCAATTGCAACACTGCGGGGAGCCTGTAGGATATCCGCCACTTCAACCTGAAATGTAGTGTCTCGTTCTACCACCTGATATTCAGAACCGATCAGGATCGAATCCATGATGGTGGAATCAACAAATACTCGGCTGACCCCAATATTAAACATAAAACCACCGCTTGAAGAGAATTGCTGAACCAGATCATGACCCGTATCAGCTACGTAAATATTACCGAGCTGATCCAGACAAACGTCAGAGGCATGATCATAACGCTCGATCTCCATGATGTCATCAACACCATACTCAAACCCACTGTTACCACCCACTTTATGAACACTGAAATTTTCACCCCATTGCGCGTAGTAAAGTGCCCCACTCTTATCATGGGTCATGCCGCGGGGGTCATTTACAGTACCGTTACCGGTGCCAGTTGATACGGTGCGTTCGGTCATTGTACCGCGATAGACCAGAACCTCATCACCGGTACCAGTCATTAATAATGCCGCTGGCACATAAGTCAAACCCAGAATAGAATTGGAGTAGGCGTCGGCGACCAGACACAGATCCCCATTACTGCTTACACCAGTGACCCGAACAGAGTCAGGATCGATGTAATACCGCTCGATCTGGTGTGCCTCAAGGCTGTCACCGGCATCCCAGAATAATCGAGGAGCCAACCATTGTTCCAGACCCTGATCAGACCACTCAACATCATTAATGGTCCAGCCCTCAGCTTGAAGTGTTCCGATTGAATCATAGTCAGCGACCCATAACATCTCTGCCATTGGAGAACGCATCTGGATCGATACAGCTATGGAATCAACACCCACATTGTTCAAATATTGATTCCAGACCACCAGGCGATTACTGCTATCAGCGACAAACAAGTTGAGTCTATCATCCTGAGCGATGGCCATCGGTGTAATAAAAGCACCTGCAGGATCTGTCATATTTGTGAGCGCTGTAAAGTCATTTCCAAATGCATCGATCAGAACCTCTGACCCGGCAGCACTGATCACATGGATATTTGAATGGTCGTGATCCGCCACAAAAAGATAACCATCCGCCCCGACGATCACATCCCAGGGGCTGGAGAACACATAACCATTACTGGCATCCCAATCAGGGCTGATCCGAATGTAGGTCGTATCATTGGCGCCGGAAATGGGAGTGTCAGTCTGGATTGCAGTAGGTAGCTCAACCTTTACCCCACAACCAACCAAAAATAGTATGGCAAGTATAACGTGGGCGCGAATGCTGATCTTGAAGAAATTACAAAATAAGCTCGGAATCATTTCGGTGGACTCAATATGACACTCTTCGTCTCTGCGAGAAACAGTTCTTTCAGTTGCTGTCAACATCAGAATGACCATCCCAGGCTTAGATGCTCCGAGCGATTCAAATCTGCCATATCAGCGTAAGAATAATCAAAGGAGAACCCGGACCATCGTAAACCGATCCCGGCTGACCAGGAGCGCGTCTCATTTCCAAAGGTATTGCCACCACGGAGATAGAGCAGGCTTCCCAAACCATATTCCACCCCAAAAGTGATGCTCTCAGCATTGTCCACGGGATGATTCAACTGGATGGAAGTTGTTAATTCCTGACCTTTGGATTGGAGCCATTCATGGGCGATCCCCAGTCGGAAAATAGTGGGCGGTGCAAAGGCTTCGTATTCGATTTCCAGACTATCACTATTGAGGTAAACCCCACCAGGTCGGGCCGGGCTGCCAAAGTTTAACAGCGCCACCGCAAACCGAAGATCCTGATAACCCGTGCGATAAAAAGTACCCAGATCCAATAAAATGCTGCGCATGGATAGCTCTGCCAGTTGCTCTTCCACCAGTTTGGTTGTTAATCCAAATGAAAACCGATCGGTCATGCGTAGGGCATAGGTCACCCCCAGCAGCATATCACCATAATTGAAATATTCACCGGTTCCATCAGGGTGGTATTCAGTGGTGATCTCTGTGGGTGGTGCATGGAGGGCTAAGGCGCTTAATCCCAGATGATGAATACCGCCAAATTTCCAAACCCCGGCAAAACTGCTTAGTTGGAAATCAGCGATCCAGCGACTTTGATCCACTGTGATACCCACCGTCTGAGTGATCTGAGCTGCTCCCGCCGGATTCCAGAACAAGCTGGTGGCATCGTCCGCAATAGCGGTGTATGCCCCGGACAGGCCATGTGCTCGAGCACCGATATCAATCTTTAAGAAGGAGAAGGCTGAAGTACCGACCCGTTGTCCCCCCAAACGCGGAAAAAGATTATTCTGGGCGGTAACGAATTGCACGTTCAAGATTAAAAATAAACCCGCAACCAGGAGTTGTCGAAACCAGACTTTTGCGAAGCCATGTAACTGAAGGACGCTGGACATCAGAACCTCACACTCAAACCAAGGTCGACAGTTCGTGGGGTGTAATAGCGGCCGGGATTATAATTAGGGTCAGGACTGTTAGCATATCCATACGAGAAGATTTCGCCCGGGTCATAGGGCTTACCGGTAAATGAATTAATCATCCGGGGACGTTTTACATTGAACAAATTCTCAATGGTGCAATAGGCTTTCCAGTCCAATGCAGCCATCTTGAAGAACTTATTAAATTTTAGATCTACCGTGGTAATCGGATCGGCCAACAGGGTATAGGGCTTGTCGCTCTGGGGAGTGCCCTCATAGTAGAACTGACCGTCCACTTCACGCAGAGTGATATTTTGCATGGCCGTGTAGCGTCGGCCACTCTCATATTCGATCCGGGCGGAAACACCCCAATCACGGGGTAATCTGAATCCAAAGAGCCTCACATCGTCTTTGCGACCCAGATTGAAATGAAGATTGGTAAACAGGCTGATCGGTTGATCCCAGCGCAGAAAATTCTCACCGAGAGGCTTTTCATCCAGCCGCCCTGCCTCCACCAGTAGATTATCAAGCGGTGTAGAACTTTTACCTGTCGTGATGCTGTAACTCAAGTTGGCATCAGCTGAAAAGAATTTAGCAAAGCGACGTTTAAATTTTACTTCGATCCCTCGGGAACGGGCATAGTCCGCATTGATGAATATCAGATATGATAAATGACCATAACGCGGATTAAACAGGGTCACCCGCTGGCTGGTCTCATAATCGAACATATCCTTGTAGAAAGCCTTCACTTCCAATACTTGATTGGCATCAAACTTGTGTTTGATCCCGATCTCATAAGCCACCGTGGTCTTGGGTTTCAAATTCGGATTCCCGAATAACTGGTAAGTGGCTTCAGCTGAAGCACGTAACTTGGCATAAACATAATTGAAGGTTGGGAGCTGTGAAAAATGACCGTAGTTGAAATACAACACATCAGAATCAGTGACGGGGTGAGATATGCCCAGACGGGGACTCAGGTGTCCCTTGCCTCTGGGACCGTTACCCAATAGTTGAAAAGTTTCATCATAGAATTTGGCTCGAGCGGCATCAGTGATGGTCAGGACACTGCTGTCTGCTACTGCATCTTCCAGATACTGACCGGGAAACCAATAGTCATAGCGTAAACCCAGATTGGCAATCATTCCGTCAAAGGTGATCCGGTCTTGGAAATAGATCGATCCGTAATCCGTGGCTACGTTAAAAAAGTCATAGTTCCGACCAAATCCTGACTCTCCCAACCAAGGTGAATCAATATCGATGACCTGGAGCTCTGATCGTTTGTGATCAAACCCGGTTTTAAAGCTGTGACGCTGCGATGGTTGATAATTCACATCCAGATCCACGGAAAGATTATCAGAATAGTAATCATACCAATCCGGTGCATCTCCATGGTCCCAGAACTCATCGCCATAAGCAATATCGATCCGCCCATCAATACCGGTCTGATAATAATTGATCGGTTCGATATCCGCAGTTTGCTCATATTCGGTCCAATGCTGACCCTGCACAGCAGAATGCAGATTGGTGAAGAAGCGACCCATGGTGATCTCATAAAAAAGTTTTGGTGAAAGAGTATGGGTATAGAGTAAGGTGGTGAGAATGGATTCCTTGGTCAGCGTATTATAGTTGTTCAACAGTTCCTTATAAGCATAAGGGAACCCACTCCGACCCTGGAAACGAGACATGAAATAGCCCTGGTTGATATTCAAAGAACGGTCATACGATACACTGAGCTTTTGCTGATTGTTTATGCGCCAGGTCAATTTATAAAGGGCATGCCAATCATTTTCTTCCCGAATAGTAAGCGGTTTCATCCACTCCTGGGCGGCCACCAGCTTATCAGCCTGGGGCAGGTAGGAGTCATACAGATGCATGTAACCGTTGGCAAAGAAACTAAATTTCCCCGGAATTTTAAGACCAATACGCTTCAATATGCTGGAGAGGGGATCCGGACCACTTAAAGTGAATTCCAGGCGATCTTTGTTAAAACTATCCCAGGGCAGTTCGGTCAGACCGAAATTGTCACTGGAGTAGGCTAGAGTTCCGTGGTAATTCTGGGAACCCTCCTTGATCCTGATATTAATGATGCCGGACATGGCTTGACCGTATTCAGCATTAAAACCACCCGTTATCACCTCAAGTTCTTCGATGGCATCTACATTCACATACAGATTATTGGAGTACCCGGAGAGAGGATCCTTTACAGACATGCCATCCACGATGAACATGGATTCATCTACCCGACCGCCCCGGACGTGGATCTCATTATCCTGAGAGGTGATCCCAGCCTGCTCAGCCAGAATATCTGCCACATTATCAACGATGCTTAATTTGAGATCATCCCCGGTAAGTCGCACACTGGAAGCAGTCTGGTCGACCTCGAATAAAGGACGATCTCCCTCAACGACGATTTCCTGACCCAGAGCCAGGGTGGTTTCTTCCAGATCGATCTCAATGTAGGCCGGTTCGGCGATGGTAACCGCGATGCCAGTTCTGAGCACAACTTTATAGCCGATCATGGTAAATTCCAGATCGTAGGTGCCTGGTGACATCCCTGTCAAACGAAAGCGACCCTCCAGATCCGTAGCGCCACCGTAATAGGTTCCTTTCACAATAACATTAACACCTGGCATGGCCATCCCGGCTATTGGATCATTGACTTGACCCTCAATGACACAGGTACCCTGAGCCTCCACAGAAACCACTAAAGCAAACAGCAGCAAAAAGGTCAACACCTGTTTGGTCATTCAAAAACCTCAAAGAGGAGATAGTCCATTACCTGGATAATATTATTATTGGCATTGCACTTATGGAGCGGTAAGCTGAAAAAGATGGATCGACCACTCCCCGATGCCGGTTGGAATAGCTGAGCAATAGGGGGTTGACCAGTCCAGTTTTCGTTACTGTTACGCGGCTCGTCCAAAATAAACAGGTCTTGACTGACCTCACCCTCAAAAAATGTCGTTGGATAATAAGCGCTGACCCGTTTGGAGATCAGGACTGAGGTTTCCAGAGTGAGTTCCGGGATAAAAACCAAGGAGTCAGTTACCGTAGGATCCACAAGATTGATCTGTAAGCCAGGTAACATCCGGCCAGTAGGATCGATGATCCAATTTGAGTCAATACTGGTAAATGTATAGTCCGTATTGATGAAAATACTGGACACAAATACATTGCCTCCGGTTTCAATATAGGTTCTCAGTGCTCCGTCTGCAGCAGGCAGATTTGGGGCTTCAGAGTAGTGATACCAGACCACTGTCTTGAAGTAATTGAACATGGCGATCTGGTCAGCGTTTGTGCCTGGAAGGGCTTTTTCGTCATAACCGATGGTGAAAGTTGAGTAGTTATCTAACCCGGCGAGGGAGTCAAGGATTTCAGTATAGAAACCATGAACGGAGCCGTTATCCAATTTGAAATCATCAATGAGCAGGATATCGCCCACGGGCTCGATCACTTGCCAGCCGTTAGGTGAGTGAGTATCACTGGAGTCGGGGAATTGTAGTAAATTGCTTTCAAAACCGGCAGTATCGATAGCCTGAACATAAAAGGTATGTAATCCGGGCGCGATCCCTGTCAATGTGATGGAAGAAATATCCCGATCCAGATAATGCCAGGTACTGGTGGAATCCAGTTTATAGCGGATGTGATTAATGGTTTCAAGTCCATCAAGATCTGAGACAGACCAGGCAAAGGTTCGCGTTGGAAAGGTGACATGGGTTACATCAGGATTATTACCCGCAGTGGGATTGCTGTTCTGGCTGAATTCGATCTGGGGAGCCGAATTGACAACAGGCGTCCTCAAAATGGCCGGTGAGGGATCCAGATCGCCACTATTGTCTTCTGCTTTGACCTCGAACAGATATTCATCATAGGCAACTTGTAACGGGAGAAAAAAGGTGTCTGTTTCAGCAGTAGTCCGGGTCCAGTCATCCTGGTAGCTCCAGCGATAATGATAGGCCACGACTTCGCCATCAGGGTCTTCGCCCCACCAGAAAAGAACCTGCTGACTGGTGGATGTATCCGCCAGGTGCAGCGTGATCAGCGTGTCACCCTCCGTGATGATCGTATCCATCAACTCCGGATCAAAGGTGATAAAAATATGAGTCTCAGGCGGTTGATTGGTCAACCCCTCAGATGGTAATTCCTCGAGAAAGGGATTTTTCAGAGAATCACAGGCCACAACCAGCAGTAATACCAATAAAATCCAAAGGGCTGTTCCCAACGGTGTCCGTGATTTCATCTTGGAGTCATTCGTTTTAAGAGTGCAATATGTTAGTTATAAAAGCCTGCTACTCCTGCCCAAGGCAAAGCTCGGGCAGGAATTACAGGATCTTGGTTTACTTCAAATAGGTCATCTTGCCGACTAACTGCTCGGTACCAGCTATCATTCGGTAGAAGTACAGGCCGGATGAAACGGGCTTGCCAGCAGCATTAAGACCCTGCCAGGTCACTTCATAATCACCTGATTGTAAGGGTCGATTCATGAGGGTGACCACATGTTGTCCCCGTTGATTGTAAATGATCAGACGCACGGTTTGAGCTTCAGGGATACTGAAAGCAATGTTTGTGCTGGGGTTGAAGGGGTTGGGATAATTCCCCAGAGCATACCCTTCAGGGACAACCAGATTATCGATGGCATCTGTATTCAGAACCAGATCACTTTCATAGAGGGGAACCAGCTTGTAAGTAGTGGAGTCCTCATAGGAACCATAGTGATGGTAGATCCAACCCCGAACTTCATCAAATACTGAACCTGCTGGTGGCAGGATATAGGTACCAAGACTATCTGAATCATCATCCACATAGACAATTCCACTACCGTCATCCAACGCCATGATATCAAAACCAGTCGGGTTAAGTTCAACAATGGTGGCATCTACTACCTTAACCATCACATTACCCCACTGCTCGGCTGTTGTGGGCCAACGCAGGTCACCAGTAGCCACAACAGGTACTTCAGGAACCGGAACATCAAAGTTGATCAATTCGATCTCCTGAGTAATCCAAAGCTCAGTCATGGCTGAAGAACCGGCACTACCAGGAGTGGTGAACTCCATGATACGCCCGGATATCTCGATCATGTCTCCCTCAAACAATACAGGAAAGGCTGAAGAATCAGGGTGATAGCTCAAAATGGATGACCAGGGGCCTCCGTTTACATCCTGCAGGATGAATTTGATGCCATTGCCGGCATAGGACAGACCTGTTGGCATCGTTACAATACCTTGAACAGTAACGATGGTTGTATCGGTCCAGCCCTCGTGATAGTAGGAGGTGTCAGCAAAATAGATGCTGCTGTCCAAAGCATCATAATGCGGCATAATATCAGAATAATTAACCTGCTGAATAGCCTGGATCCGGGTTAGGCCATCATTTGTCTGAATGTCACGAGCCAGACGTGGCAGCAGTTTAAAGGCACCCCAGGAGTAGTCCAATACGCCGACTACAGAAGCCAATGCTTCATCCTGAACAGGTGTGTAAAAATAGTCCGCTTTATCATCAAGGACCAGTTCGTTGGTGCCGTCGGTAACGCTCCACTCACCATAACCAAGATCAGGATTAGAGACAGCCACACCCTGGATCTCGATCAAGCAACCTTCATAAGGCTCCATGTCGGCTTGCAAAGTAACCACCAGCGGTTCTACAATATTTCCGGAACTCAGGATTTCAAACTCAGTGACATCAACCATCTCAGTCAGATCATAATACTCGGTGACCGTACCGGTCAGGCGAATTTCATCACCTTCGACCACGGCACGACCAACGTCGTAGACCATGATACCGGAATAGGCAGCCTGGGCATCCTGAATATAAAAGTAGTGCAGATCATCTTCAGGATAGAAGGCATAGGGCTCAGCGGTAACAATACCCTCAATGGTAACACTTGTGCCGCTTGGTACCGTGCCATCCTGTAGTGAGGCAATGGGTGTGATATCTCCACCATAAACCAGATAGGTCATCTCATTTGAAGTACTCACACCACCCAGATCATCAGTAGCACTGATCGTATAGATCACAACCGCGTTGGCTACCTGAGCCGGGATCACACCAGCATAACTATCATTTTCGCCAGGTATCATGACAACTACCATTTCAACACCGGCGTTCACCGTATAGTTCAACGATGCAGAAGCCACGCTGCTATTATCAACAATGACGGCAGAGATCGTTACATCATCTGTGGGAGTCGGACTGGCAGGATCCTGGCTGATATCTGTGATCTGAGGTGTGGGATCACCAATCTGTTCAAAGTCAGTATAAAATCGGGGAAAAACCTGATAGCCCTCATCGTAGGGATCAGTACTGTCGTATTGTCCGATGATGGATTGAAGATTAAAGTAACCCATGATCTGATCGTTTTCATCAACATCGGTGTCTTTGTCAATACGCATGGTCATGGTTTCACCTGAAGGATCAGAGATGGTCATGTTCGCGTTGTTTCCTGAGGTTGGCCAGGCATCTCCACCTATAATTGTCGCACTGTCTACCCGGACCAGTTCCGCTTCATAAGCTTCTCCGTCAGCCAGGATCTCAGCAATGGTCAAGACCTGAAAAGCAGGCAGGTCATTACCGCTGGTTTCAACAACAACATCAGTTGGGCTGGCTGGTACGATCTCAAATTTTCCGTTATAGGAATCCAGTTCACCGGTGATGGTAACCGCGTCACCAACCAATAACCCAGCATCAAATCCATAAGCATAAACGACAAGAGCAGCTGTAGGATCCTGGACTGTATATTCAGTTCTACTACCGGCGGTTCCAAAGTTACCACTGGTGACAATTCCCTCGATGGTGACAACTTCTCCTTCAGGAGTTTCCCGAGCTTCGGCGATCGTTATGGGGATGACAGCACCCAGTTCAGTGATCCAGGTTCCGATCAAGGCGATCTGATCGGGTGTCAAACTACCGCCAACAGGCATTTGTTGACCATTGGTTCCGTTTCCGGCAACTTTATTATAGAGCACTGAAAGCGTGGGGTCACCACTAACCACTCGCAGGGCCGGTGCATAATTGGTTGATACCACATCAACCAGGTTGTCGTAGCTTTGGCCAGTAGCTAGATCAAGCCCGGCACTGTTTCCGTGGCAGCCAGTACAGCTTGCGTTAAAAATAGGTTGAATCTGAGTGTCAAAATCCACCGTCTGGGCCGTAACCACTGACAGCAGTAAAATTGACATTAGGTACATACGTTTCATGAGCTTCTCCTTTTTATTCAATGAAACAAAATAAATATTTAGTGCTATCCTAATCGTCGATTTCGTGAAATTGATGTCAAAATATTTTGCCAGTTCGTCTTTGCGAAAAATGAAATGACGAAGCAATTTCTCGTTTCAGATCACCACAATCGTGGAGCCTGTTCTGAGCAAAGTCGAATGATTTATTCACGAAGATATTTATCATTTAATCACCAGAAATTTTCCGACCTGGATTGATTTGGTGTTCTGATCCTCAACGGTGAAAACATACATCCCGGTGGCAACAGGCTCATCATATCTGGTAATCAAGTCCCAGGGATGTTCACCACCGGCCAGGACTGTATTTCCGGCAGGGAGTCGAGCGATATCTCCCCCGGTGTAACTGCTCCCCTGATGATCGATCTCATCAACCAGATCACCGCTTAAGGTGTAAATCCGAATGAATGATCGTTCAGGTAGATTTCGAAACCAGATCAAACGATCCCGCTGTCCGGCCCCGTCCCATTTTGCCTTGACACGGTAAGGATTGGGGTAAACCGTAACCGGCGCATGTTGAATATCACTGGTTGGTGGCGTTCCAGGAATCACACTGATCCGGTTTTCATTTCTGGAACTCTCCAGACTGGCCAACCCGGTATTCTTATCTCCACTATCATACGCTGTGATGGCGTAAACTGCTTGATCGGGCCAGCCGTTCTGGACACCTGTGTTGATCCACTTATAGTGATAGGTGTGACCCTTAATCTGAATTGGTTCTGGAAGCCCTTGCTCATTCATGATCTCTATCAGGTTAAATCCTGTGTCATAACCAAATTCATCGCCAACCAGGTCGAATTCAGCCAGTAAGGAATATTGATTGGTGTTACCGCTGGTTTTAGCGCTACCATAGATCCGGTAACCGGCAAAATCATGTTTACGTGAGACAGGATCCAAAACAGTTTCCGGAATATTATCCCAATAAAGGGTCACTTGTTGATCGGCGGCAATCACTGTCAGGGCTGGTGAGGGTGGAGGTTCGGGCACGATATAACGATCAAGAATACCATTGATGTTCAGATCTTCTCCAGGATCCAAGATAGAGTTCCCGTTGATATCCTCTCCGTTGAAAGCTTTTTGAGCCCAGTCAGCATTCTTGATCAGATCCAGACGACGATCCCCATCATTACTGGATCCTTGATGGGACCAGGGGGCACCCAGCACAGCAAAAACCACGTTTACAGATTCGCCTACAGGCAGGATAAAGCCATCGTTTTCAGGAAGCGTTCCAAAAGGTCCAGCAGATACCAGCATCATCCAGGAGTTTGGTAAATCCAGCCAGGGATCATCAGGATATTTATTTCCAAAATCCGAACTGTAAAAAGGGGAGCTGGAAAGCTTATCATAGCGTTCTTCATCTGAGATAGGCATATTGAATTCAGGAATATCCTGGTTTTCCGGACTGTTCCAGCGCCACTGATTGTAGTAGGTATGCCAATCACCCGCTGCATCAGAAGCTGAAATGGATCGGCGGTTGGGACCATAAAGGGTCATGATACCGAAATAGACCCGTGACCAGCCGTCATCCCCGTCATAATCATATTGGTAACCGATATTGCGGGGGTAATTATTGTTGTTATAGGAAGTCTCAAAATGGTTGATGTTGTCATACCAGCTGAAACCACTCCCTGGCTCCCAACGACTCTTGTAGTTCATATTGTTCACGGAACCATCGGCCCAGATCCCAGCGTACAGATTTCTAATATCCCAACCAACATTAAGGGTATCGATTCGGTCACTACGATTGGTGATGGTATAGTCCAGAATGACAAAGGACTCCATAAAAGAATGGCTCCAGGCGTAAGCCTCCAGATGGACCTCAATTCCCAGAGGTTGATGAGTTTCAAAGTTAACGGTCAGATCATTGAAATCGGCCAGTAGATCCTGGTGACTGATGGCATCCAGAGAGAAATAGCTGGCCAGAGGCGAGGTGCCGGCAGATGATATGGAGGAACGGGTCTGGATGGTGTCCCCGGTTGCAGCAGAGGTGGTAAACTCAAAGCCATCCTCCCCGTAGTCAAAAGCGCCATCAACAATAGCAGTGGAAACTCGTGGTAATTGATCAGTACCGCCGATCACTGGTATACCGCCGATCCAGAGACCTCCGTAGCTCATCAGCTCAACCATCTCACGATCGGTTCCGTATTGCTTATAGCGGCAGGAGGGTTGATCCGGGTTATTCCAGCCTTCTCCGATGATGCCAAAATTGGTGACAGTAAGTCCCATTTCACCAACGATTGTATAATTATCGTAGTCGTCGATCTCAGCTTTTTTCAACTGAGCCAAAGCCGGATCAATGAGTCCTGGAATGAGTGAAAATACAATGGCAAATACGGTTATTCGCATTTGGTCAAGATAATGCTTCACCACGTCTGTGGAAGCAAAATCCCATTGCTTATCAATTTCAAATCAGTGTTGAGTAATACCATTATCACAGTGATAAATCAGTAGGCATTTTGAAATATCTTTTCGCCAGGCTTCGCCACGGCAAGCAAAGATATAAAGATGCAAAGTCTTTTTAGCTTGCAAGCTCCCAATGCTCTTCACTTATTTCTCTCGCAGAGTCGCAGAATCGCAGAGTCGCAAAGACGCAGGGTCTTATTAATTCCCCCGCCCCCCCTATACCGCTCCTACTTATTACTTAGGCTCTTCCCCCAAATGCGTACCTGTAGACGAGGATGTTAGGGATATAAGGGTATAGAGGCTGTGTGAAAACTTCA
>JAYEKW010000006.1 GCA_034716895.1 Candidatus Neomarinimicrobiota bacterium | reverse complement strand
CCACAATTGATTACGAGTACATCAGCGTAGGTATTATTGATCACTTTCATGCTGAGGACAGTCAAATAGCGATTGCCGGATTGGACAATAGTAATATCACGATTAATTTTAGCTATGATGAGTATTCGACAGAACCTACGGTAGCCTGGGTCAGTCTCGCCGGATTCTATATTAATCTGGTCACTGCAAGCCAGGATCAATTACCGCCTTCTGTTTGGGAGCTTTATGCAGAGTTTGAGGATCTCGTTGCAGAATACTCAGGTGAGCTATACAGATATCCTTCGATCTCTTTCTATTGGGACGGAAGCATAACCACTGGCACAAGCCTGATTATCGATGGTAATGTGAATATCTACTATGAGGAGCGTGGCACTGCTTACGTTGAACCAGATCCCCAATGGGATGCTACCACTTATGCAGAGTGGTTAACAGCCTGGCCGGATCCTACCATGCACGGTATATTTCCTGACATGGATGCCACTGGTTTGGCAGAGTTCTTAGGCTTTAATGAGGATAATTGGGAAGATTTCAGCAACTAATCCTCATTTATTGAAAAAAAGGCGGTCATTAATGGCCGCCTTTTTTATTTTAAGTCACTGTTATGTTTACTCCATCAAATCAAATTCTAATCTTATGTCTGCTGTTGTTTGGTATGAACAGACAGACACACGCGTTGGAGTTATCGGCATACGAAAAAACCCTCATACCTGATAGCACAAGTGTCAATGTACTGACCTTGCGACATAGTGATCAAATACCATTCAAGTGGGTAGAAGATGGGCAATCTTCAGTGGCTAGCCATGGTTATGCCAGCGAAATTAGTTATGATCATATTTTTTCCCATGGCAGATCTATGAAAATTCTTCTACTTCAGCAGAAAGAACGATTTGCAGTATCAGACAGCAGCATCTCTACTTTATTCTCCAGCTATGCAAAACGGATGCTAAGGCTATCGATGGCGCATTCTTTTTTGAACCATCACTTTGAAGCAGGTTGCGGTTTCGCAGATGGCATTGGTCTGGACTATCTAAAACTGAACTATTCTCATGATTGGAATAAATATTCTCTGCGAATTGGGCTCACATCAGAACGTCATTCCTGGCAATTTAAGGTCGCTGAAGGAATGGAGCACATTCCCGTTAGAGTTGATCAGATACTCACACAAGTTGGTCTGGGCGTAAGTATTTATCCAGCCTGGGGAAAGCTGCTGATCGATGTCAGTCATAATGTCCCACATTCGCTTTCCCTGGAACACTCAAATACGTTATGGATGCTATTAGATCCGTATCGATCAGGCATCGATATCCAGTATACACTGCCATTGGGTCAACTGGGTGATTTAAGCATGTTTTATTCAAACAGGATAGATACCTGTAACAGTAAGATTATGGATGAATCGACCATTATCGGGAAAATCTACGCTTTCGATAACCGTGAAGAACAGGTTGGATTCGAGCTAAACATAGGAATCATTGATCCAGGACTGAGCTTTCACCGTTACAGGGGTGAGCTGAGAGGTCAAGTATTGGCTGGTCATTTTGGTGGGCTTTTAACTCAGCTTAGTGGAGCGCGATACTTTCAACAGCTTCAAGCCGAAATGGAGGTTCTGAAGCTATTTTTTGATGCACATAGCAGCATTGGTAAGCTGTTTGAATTAAGGATTAAGAACTCGCTATTACAGGGTAGAGGGAAGCTCTACTCTCGTCATCATGTATTTCAACTATTCAACCCGTTAACTGATCTTTCTATACAGGAATATGATATCAAAAGGATGATCCTGAACGAGGTTGAAGCATGGTTTCAGATGGGTATTGCCCCAAAGATATTGATATCTGTTACTGGTGGTTATCTCATACCTCTGAAACTTGAAATAGAAACTCATCCGGTTACAAAGATCAATACTGCGGAACTAAAACTGGGAGCTCGTATGGGATTCCAGATTCAGTATATCTTTGATTGATGGGCGTAATAATTCCAACGTTACTAGCCAACTGGTATTGGATCAGCGATCAATTCAGAATATTCTTTGCGGAAACGATTCAAGCCAGACTTGGTATATTCAAAGGTCTTACTGCCACCAGTTACCTTAACCAGTAAAGTGGTTTCCCGTTCTGCATCAACATAAAATTCGAGATCAATTATTTCTGCAGATTCCAGAACGATCTGGATGGATTGGTAGAAGATATTTTGTTCAGTGATCGCTTCTGCAAAGTTGCTGGCCTTCAAATTTTGCAGCGGTTTCAACATATTGGTAACCTTTTCAAAGTCTGTCAGCTCACCATTATAGGTCCAGACTGGACCTTCACGCTTGAGTTCATAGTTTAGATCACCGGCAAAACTGACTCGAATGATCTGGTTTACATCAAGGTCCGTGATGGCTCGATCCCAGTACTTGCCTGGTTCCATATTCCTGTAAGAACCCAAATTGGATTTCACGGCATAAACCTTGTCCACACCTACCTCCCGGACAAAAGTCTCGAGATAATTAGCTCCCTGTTTGCCAACCAACAGATCCAGAAGCATTGTTCCATTATCTGATCTAAGTGATATTCTGGGACTTGTGGATATGAGTTCATACTTCGCATGTTTTTCCGGGTTACTCGTGATCATCCGATCAACTTTCAAAGCTGTGACTTGTTCCAACAGGGAATTCATTCGCGATGTATCCACCGGATAATCATCCAGCATCCAGCCTGTTGATCCTTCTGCGAATTCCAATTTATTGTCAGTTGTCACGACTTCGATGGCTTTCACACTCTCTCGGTTGACCGCAAATTTATTTTGATCAACTGTCTTCGTGTCAATTGCTCCTGTTTGGGTCACATAGTAGATCAGGGCTAAAACCAGTAGTATTCCTGCTCCTATTATGGTTTGATTATTTTTCATATCAACCTCCCGCCAACATTTTTGACTTATTCCGGATAAACCAGCGAATCAAACCTAAAATCGTGATGAGAATTGGTGCCAAAAGGATGTTGATCCATTTCAAAGTTTGCCGTGTACCACTGGTCATCTCATCCAGTTGAGTTGGCTTGACATTTTTGGAACGGATCGAGATCAAACCATTTTGATCATACAACCAGTCAACTGCATTCAGGAAGAAGGTTAAACTGGTGGGAACCATGAACTGTTGAGTTGTAAAGGTCGCATTGCCTACAGCTACCATTGCAGTAGGAGTTACCGAACTAGCAAGATGTGCTTCAGGATAGCTTAATGTATCAGGGCGAGTAGCTCCAAACCATGAATCATACTCACCTTCCACAACTGCTGAAATAACCTTGGCACCTTCTCGATAGATATAGTCTGGTACTTTTTGAGCTGCGGAGATGTTGATTGACCGGGTTCGTTGATCCGGCATGGCATACCCTGTCATTTCTGAGGTCAACATCAGTTCAGAAAAGTTTATTCTGGTAGTATCGCCAGATGGTAATAGCTCATTTACAAAAAAGAAACCCAGTTCATTGAGGCGATTTACGATGGGACTTTCATCAGCAAGATTTGAAATGCGGGGTGCAAAGGGATAATCCACTGCTACAGGAATTTGCATGAATCCAAGATTTTGCATGGCCTGCACCTGGTAACAGGCTTTATCCTGGAGAAGCTGCCGACCATATTGAACGCCGAAGTGTTCCAAGAAGGCAAATATGTTACTGCCATTTTCCTGAACCGGGAGGTATTGATTTTGCATATCAATGATCTTGGTGTTCAGAAAAACACCAATCCGACCACCCCGTAACAGATACTGATCTAATTTGTAGAGATCCTGATCTTCAAAAACAGTGTTGGTGCCTGCCAGAATAACGGTATTAATGTCCTGAGGAATCTGATCTTCGGAATGAAGACCGATCTCAACGAGTTCATAGTTCTTCTGAATCTCACCCACAGCACGGGCAACGCCTTCTTCACCCAGCCCCTGTTCACCGTGACCGGTTAACCAGCCCACTTTGGGTAAGCTTCCCTGACTGAGCTTTTTAATGGCACCTGTCATATCGTATTCAAGTTGTTCGATCTGCTGAGCAAAAGGGATGACCTCTTTTTGATCACCATAGAGAAAGACAATTCCCAGGTATATCCGCTGTACCTTGATCTCATCACTTTCTGTGATATTTGCCTGAACGGGTTGAATGCCATAGCTCATGGCTTCCTGTTCCATCTCCTGATCTTCACCTGAGATAGAAATAAATTCATACTCCAAGCCTGATCCGGCGTAAGCCCGGTATTCATTCAGCATATCAAGTACATATTGTTTTACAGAGATCAGCTGGCGGGGGAAGTTTTCGGAGTAAAACACTTTAACAGTGATCGGTTCATCAATATCCGCCAGGATATCACGGGTGACATCGCTGATAGAATAGCGTTGGTTCTCTGTCAGGTCGAAGCGAAAAAAGAAGTTTTGAGCAAAAAGGTTGAGCACAAAAACAACACCGATCACAATTAATGCAAAGGTCAAGGTATTTTTTGAATTCATCGTCATCTCCACTATATGTGCTTGCGACTGGCCAGAGCCGTGCTGCTGATCAACAGTGAGACAAAGATCATCGATCCAAAATACAAGATATCTCGAGTATCCAGAACACCCCGGAAAAAATTCTGATAATGAAAGCGAACGCTAAGATGCTCCAGAAGCGTTGCTAACAGACCAGACCCACTGGCCATACCATTCATGAGAAAGAATACGGCAATAATGAGGATGCCCATGATATAGGCAATGATCTGATTTCGGGTGAAACTACTGGCGGCCAGTCCTATGGCCAGGTAGGTGGCACCCAGAAAGAAAAAGCCGACGTAACTGGAGATAACTATGCCGATATCCAGATCCCCCACAAAAGAGATGGAAATGGGAGCTACTAGAGTGCCAGCTAAAATGAGGGCAAAGATCGCCAGTGTTGATAAATACTTTCCAAGAATGATCTGCATATCAGTAATAGGCATCGTCACCAATAATTCCAGAGTGTCCTTATGCTTTTCTTCTGCTATCAATCGCATGGATACAGCGGGAGCGATAAAAAGCAGAACGATGGCACCGTAATCAAAGACACCTCGGATATCAGCAATATTAATTGCGAAAAATGGATAATCACCGTAGTCAAAGAACAACCAGTTGGTAATTACGAGAAATGAGGAAACAACGATGAAGGCAATTGGTGAGTTGAAATAGGTCTTCATCTCTTTTTTATAAATAGCGAGAATTTCAGTCATGACTGATTCCTTATTTGGTCAATTTTCTAAAAACATCTTCAAGCGTAAAGGAAGATGGTGAGGATTCAAGCACTTTCCAATTATTGGAAACTGCCAGATCAAACAATTGTTCGCGGATATCAATTCCAGAATCCACGTTGAGTGAAGCTTCCAGATCGCCGTTCTTTTGGATGATAACATCTTCCAGTTTGACAGTCTCGAATGTCTTGAGTGATTCAATAAATGCAGCTTTTTCTACATGTCTCAATACAAGTTCCAAATGAGTCTGACCCGCCATGCCTGCTTTTAGCTCTTCTGTCGTTCCGTGTGCTGCGATCTTACCCTGATCGATGATCAACACCCGATCGCTGGTAGCCTGGACTTCCTGCATGATGTGAGTCGAAAATATCACAGTCTTGCTTTCGCCCAATTCCCTGATCAGGTTGCGGATCTCAATGATCTGGTTGGGATCCAATCCGGTTGTGGGTTCATCAAGCACCAAGATCTCAGGATCATGGATAATCGCTTGAGCCAATCCCAAGCGTTGACGAAAACCTTTTGATAGTTCATGAATATCTTTGTGGACAACTGTGTTAAGACCACAGATCTGAATTACCCGATCCATGGCACTGGTTCTGGCTTGACCCTTGATCTTACGGACATCGGCGATAAAATTCAGATAATCCCGCACACCCATTTCTTCATATAAGGGGGTTGATTCCGGCAAGTAGCCTATCTTCTGCCGAACGCCCATTGATTCATTTCTTACATCCAGACCATCGACGGTAATGGTTCCATGGGTAGGCGGCATATAGCAGGTGATCATTTTCATGGTCGTTGTCTTGCCGGCGCCATTAGGTCCCAAAAAACCGAGGATTTCGCCCTGTTCTACAGAAAATGATACATCTTTAACTGCATCAAATGCCCCGTATGATTTGGTAACACCTCTAACATCTATCACGGATTTACTCCCTGTTCATTTTGTATTTTGGTATAATTAATTATCTCCACTGCCTGCGTCAATGCATTTCCTGAATCCAGCTCAGTACTGGTTCCTTTGGCAAATTTGATCAGGTCTGCCATTTCCAGCAGTCGACGTGTAAAGGAAACGATCTGTTCATCACATCCAGGCATAGACTCCATCTTCTCCATGAGCTCTGACGTAGTAAGTTCCAGAGCATCAAGCAGATAGCGGTTTTCATAATATTGTTTGATGATATGTGTCAATTCAGAATAATAGAGTTTGAACTGTTCCAAATGGAGATATTTCGAGCGTTTCAGCTTTTCCAGATCTCTCAAAGCGATCACATGCGCTTGTTCTGGAGGAATAATGATCTTATGCTGCTCAACACTCTCTTTTCTAGTTTTTCGCCATTTGATCATACGATAAATAGCATAACTGAAAACTCCAGCAACCAGGATCCAGAGTAAGATCATCAGATTGAAGGGCGTTCTGATCTTGTGCAGACCTTTAATGTCGCGAAAACTGGTATCGCTGACCGTCAGAATGGAATAGATCTGTAGATCCGGTCCTTGCAGGAAAAAACTATCTAATCCAGCCGCGCCTTCGGCATAAACCATTAGCGAAGGAAAACGATAAACTCCAACTGAATCATACACAGCAGTCTCAAAACGTAATTCAGATCCGTTTGTTTGAGAAGTTACCTGTTGCTCAAGGATCTCAATGCCGGCTCCTTCTGTATCGATATCACGAATACTTAATTGTACGGTTGGATCATGTTTGATATCCCATGCAAAACTGATGATATCACCAAGCGAACCATGGAGACTATCCGCTTTAAACTGGGCTTCAAAGCACCAGATCGGATTGGTGATCGCCAGGAGTGCCAACAGAATGGTTGTTCTGATCATCGTACTCTCAACGCTCTTCGACGAAAAAAGCTAATCAATGAGTCAACATAGGGTATATCCGTACGGATGGGCAAATAATCCAGCCTATTGGTTTTAAAGAAATTCTTCAATGTTTCAAAGCGTCTGAGAGATTCTTCGCTATAGCTTTTTCTGAATGCTGCGTTTCCGGTGTTCACCAGGGCGGTTTCGCCGGTTTCGCCATCATGCATTTGAATTAACCCCAAATTGGGAAGTTCAAGCTCCCATGGATCCTGAAGGTGAAAGGAAAGCATGTCATGGCGTCTTGCAGCTTGTTTGACACTCCGTTCATAGTTCTTATCCAGAAAATCTGAGATCATGAATATCACAGATCTTTTCCTTAATACACGACTCATATATTCCAAAGCTGTATTGATACTCGTACCCGAATGCTGTGCTTCATGGTTGAGAACTTCGCGGATAACCCGCAGGACATGTGAACGTCCTTTACGCGGTGGAATAAATTTCTCAACTTGATCTGTGAATATGATCAAGCCCACCTTATCATTATTTTTTACAGCTGAGAAAGCGAGTACTGCTGAAAGCTCGGCAGCCAAATTTCTTTTCATCTGTCCCTGGGTTCCAAAAGCCCCAGAAGCTGACGCATCAACCATGATCATCACAGTGAGTTCACGTTCTTCTTCAAATAGTTTAACGTGGGGCACGCCGGTTCGGGCTGAGACATTCCAATCGATGGTGCGGATCTCATCACCAGGCATATACTCGCGAACTTCAGCGAACTCCATTCCACGCCCTTTGAATACCGAGTGATACTCGCCGCCAAACACTTCATTAACCAGGTGTCTGGTACTGAGTTCAATCTTTTTCACCTTTTTTATCAGATCACGATTAAGCATACTTTAAAGAATTACTAAAAATAACCTTTATAGATTGAGTTTAATTAGAGCAAATAACCGAAGTAGAACCGCTTCGATCATCCCGCAGTGACAAGCTATTAAACCGGTTCATGTTATGAGTATTGGGTAAAACTCCATATACCTTGATTCCGCTCGGCATGACGGTCACTTTCTCATACGACTATCGAAGCCAGCATAATCTCGAATGTGAGCATGTTGGATTGGTTCAACCTGGTATTTGATCAGGGAACTTCTGTGGCTTCAAAGATCCGCTGAACGATATCTTCGCTAGTGACCTCCTCTGCCTCGGCTTCGTAAGAAACCAACACTCGGTGGCGCAAAACATCCATACCGATTGCACGAATATCGTCTGGTGTTACATAACCTCGATGATGTATAAAGGCATTGGCCTTGGCTGCCAGAGCCAGGTTAATACTTGCCCGGGGTGAAGCTCCATATTCGATAAGCGGATCCAAATCGGTCAGGCCGGCCTTGGCGGGATCACGAGTGGCCATAACAAGTGCAACAATGTACTTGAAGATCTTATCATCAATGTAGATCTCGTCTACCACATCGCGCGCTTCCAGGACATCCTTTTTGCTGATCACGGGTTTGATCTCGAATTTTGGATAGGGATGAGCCATCCGTTTGATGATCTCAAACTCTTCCTCTTCACTGGGATAATCCACCTTCAACTTAAGCATGAACCGGTCTACCTGTGCCTCAGGTAAGGGATAGGTCCCCTCCTGTTCGATGGGATTCTGGGTAGCCAGAACCAGGAAGGGTTCCTCCAGTTTATAGCTGGTATCTCCAATTGTGATCTGCTTCTCCTGCATGGCCTCAAGTAAGGCAGCCTGAACCTTTGCTGGCGAACGATTGATCTCATCAGCCAGAATGATATTACTGAATAGTGGTCCCTTTTTTACATTGAATTCGCCATTCTTTTGATTGTATATCAAAGTGCCCAATAGATCAGCCGGTAGCAGATCAGGTGTGAACTGGATCCGGCTAAAGCTGGTATCGATCAAACGAGCCAGGGTATTTATAGTAAGGGTCTTTGCCAGCCCGGGAACGCCCTCCAGCAGAATATGTCCGTTGGACAATAGTCCGATGAGAATTCGACGTATCATGCCCCTCTGTCCAACGATAACTTTGGCTGCTTCAGCCTCCAAAGCTGTCAGGAATAGGCTTTTTTCCTTAATTTTCTCATTAAGTTTGGAAAGATCGAATGTCATAGAATTAGATCCTGTGAATTAAGATGTCTTGGAAAGTAAATGCTGAAGCTCAGGAATCTCCTCAAGCGTTTTCCCCAGATACTTTAATTCAAATTCCACTGATGGCGCCATTTCATGATCTGGATATTTTTCAAGAAAGTCAGAATAATATTTTTTTGCAGAATCATTATCACCCAACTCATTGGCAAAGATATAACCGATTGAGAACAACGCTTTGGGAGCCTGTTCAGAATCCGGATAGCTTGATACAACTTCCTCATAGCTTATGATCGCATTTTTGAGGTCACGGATATTCTTATGGTAGACCTCTGCAAATTCATATTTTACACCAATTATATCTGAGTGATCAGGGTATTTTTCAAACCAGAGTTGGTACATTTTCACGGCAGCTTTATTGGCCTGTGCAGCCAATGCCTGCTTGGCAAGATCTCTCAGGTCTCCAGCAGAATAGTTGGTAACATCGTCCAGAGTTGCCTGATAATATTTATCAGCCAGATCGATATCCTTCAAATAATTAGCCGCCAGATTTCCAGCTTTTATGTTTGCAGAAACACGCTGATCAGCAGTTTCGGCTTTTTTGACTGCATTATCAAGAGACTCAAGCGCCTGTGTATAATTATCGGTATTTTGTAGTTCTGCTGCTTGACTTAGATACTCATCATAATTCTTGCTGCATGAGCTTAACAGGAGTCCAATGATCACAACTCCAAGAAGTGACACTTTTTGCATTATTTGCTTTCCTTTGGTTTCATGTGCTGGATATTAACTATGTTGTCCAACCCTAATTATTATCACTAAAATATCTCTCACGGATTGTTCTACACCCGGCCTGATTTCATGTTCCCCGCATTATAATTTTTCTAAAACACGTATGCTATAGCAATATGTGTTTGTCCAGCTTTAATAATAGCGCCGGGCTCCACAACAAAACCATGATCAATACGTGCAGGACCTATGGGGGTCTCGATGGTAATACCCAACCCGATGGCTGTCTTGATGTCTGAAATTCTGGCATCCTGAATCTCAGCCCAAAGATTTCCAACATCCATGAATACTTCTCCTCCCAGAATTCCATACAGTGGAAAACGAAACTCCATATTCATATATAATCTAAAATTTCCTCCAGTTGGAAACCATTCACCATCTTCCAGCCTCATGGGTCCCACCATCTGTTGTTCATAGCCTCTAATACTGGAATTGCCTCCCAGAAAAAATCGTTTTTCATACGGTATTGGAATATCCGCATCTCGCTGCACAGCAATACCGAAATTTATATTATGGGCAAAAACCAAGTCTGCGAAAAGGTTCCAGTATGAGCTAAACTGAGTCTGGAACTGCATATAATTATTCTCGCCACCCAGGAAGTAGCCTACTATGCCAGGTTCTATCACCCATTTGAAACCATGATGGGGATAGAAAAAATTATCCCGTTCATCCCAGGTAAACTTCAAACCAACCTTACGAGCTTCACTATAAGCTTCATCACTTCCAATGGGCTTCCTGTTTGTGTTAGATTGACTCCATTCTGCCAGGGATTGAATTTTGATCTTTCGAAACCAGCGATAGGTCATAATTCCTCGCAGACCATAAGCCACATTCTCAAAGCCTGTTCTGGAATTATCAATGTACCAATAGAAGGGATTAATGGTCAAAGGGATACGATATTTTGATAGCCAGGGTTCAACATAGAAGAAATCCAATTTGAATTGCTGGGGAATAAAGATGGCTGGGTAGATCGAGCTAAGCTTTGTTTTTACGCTAATTCGACGACTTTGATCAAAAAGATTGTTGTTATACCAGCTTCCAGATACTCCAATACTCAACACGGGATCAGCATGGATAGCTTCCTCTATAAATCCCTGTTTTACCCCCATGTTCATGTCAAAACCTCTAAACTTCGCAGGGATAAGCTCAACATCCAGATCGATGATAGCTGAAATAGTGTCCACTTTCCCCAATCTGATGTTAACACTATTAAAAAGGCTTGTTTCATAAAGTCTACGTTTGGATTCTTCAATATTTGTCAGCTTGTATAGATCACCTGGTTTAACAATGATCTCACGCTCGATAGTATTAGTCGAAACTTGTTCCATCTCGCTGATATTGATGCTGCCAATATTTAATTTGGGACCCTCTTCGACCCTGATGTACAAACTTACAGAATCATCAATGATCTCACTATCCTGTATATTGATCAGTGGATAGCCATTATTCTGGTAGAGCAAGATCATTTCCATTAAGTTTTCACGGATCTTAAATGTATTAAAGATGGAACCAGCCTGAAATTCTATGATCTCCAGATACTGTTCTTCTGAAAAAACGGTATTCCCGGACAAATTCACATCCCGGAGGTAATACTGCTTTCCTTCATCCACCTGCAGAAATATACTGATAACATTATTTTCACTGATGGCTAGCGAATCTGTGATATTTGCATCTAAAAAACCATGGAGCTTATAATAATCCTCGAGTCTCTCGATCTCACGAGCAAGGTGATGCCTGTTATAATAGCTACCCTTGCTAACCCATCTTTTCTCTTTTAAGCGAATCTGATCTAATAGTTGTTTACTGGTCAGGTTATTGTTCCCTTCAAACTGAATATCTACAATTTCAGGTGCCTCAAGAGCACTCTGCGAATACCCCCCCACTGCCATCAGACTGGCCAATAGCATACCTGACACAAGTATTTTCAATAGGTAAATTTCAGCCTCCCGTTCAATTCGACCTCACCATGCTGATTCACTTTGCCAGTAACAGAAACATTCCTGTTAATCTGATACTCCAGGCCAAAGTCATAATCGGATTGACCATCTGTGGGTTGAAGACCCCCTTCGTAAGTGGCTTTTAAATTTTTTGAGAGGCGTTGCCCAAGTTGAAACCTGGTGCCCCCGGTTGAATCAGATGCCAAATCGATACCAACCTCATCCAACCCAATGTACTTCCGCCCAATTTTAGATAGCTGCTTTTCGGCTAACATCACAGAATAGCTTTGTACAGGATTAAGAGCGGACTGCCTGTCAAAGCTTATTTCCACCATTTTTTGATTGAGTGTGAGATAGGTAATCACATCACTTTGGGTCAACTGAGTATTTTCTGCATTGATGATCAATTCCGGTTCATTGAGATCACCACTGAGAGTCAACTCAACCCGTTCCCCATTGATCTCGATTTCAGCTTCCATGTTTAGTTGGGGATTAAAATCGATGGAGTTGAAAAGAATCTCTCCAGATATGATCGTTAACTCATTGCCAACATAAAAGAATTTTCCCCCTGCCTGAGCTCTCAGGGTACCAGAGAAACGCATGATACCATCACCATAGTCCAGCAACCATAATTCTCCTTCGAATTCAGCTTCCATCTGATCATTTGAAATAAGCAGATCGCTGGGAAATTGTGTATCAAGACTATATCTGAAAAGAGTACTGTCAAGCTTTCCGATGGATTCGTAATAGGTCTCTTCCGATTCGAAATTGCTGTAATAGACCGCTCGCTTTACCGGGATAACGGCTGTAACATCCAAAGTATCTTGTCCGGTAAAGTGCAGTTCTGCGTCCGCAATAGCTTCAATTTGCCCATCTGTACTCCGATAGTAAACCTCTTCAGCTTTTAGCCTCACATCAAATATTGGATGAAAAAAGGATGTAATATCCAAACCACCTTGAGCGATCACCTCCCCTGCGTAATTTGTACTGACATCAACCCCAATGATATCTCCGATGATGGCTGTCGCCCAACCGATCCCTCCCTGTGTTGTCAAATTCGAAGCTTCAGATGCCTGCATTTTGCCTGAAAAATGATCTATGATAAGAGTGTTATCCTTCAAAGTGATTTCAGAATGGATGTCGGTGATAGGATTACCAAGTACCGAAACCTCAAGCGAGGCATTGTGACCCCTCACTTTCCCATTTCTTAGAGGTGCGGACAGTGGGCCGGTAAACGTTAGGTTTCCAATAATATCACCTTTAATAGCATCAATGATCGAGATATAGGATGTCAAAAAGGGCATTTCATCCAGGTTAAACTCAAAATTCAATCCCATTTCCCGGTCTGCTACGGCCATTCTGTCAGCTGCTACCATATCCAATGAGATGGGCATATATCCCGTCCCACGACCATACCCCCAGGTACTTACCATTGAAAGAGAATCAAATGTAAGCAGATTTCCTTCATAAATGAATTCTGTGTATGCTTTCGAAAAGCTCAGAGTGTCAAATTTGGCGTTAACTACCTCTATCTCTCCATCCAGCTTGGTCGCTATTGGAGTTCCGCGAATTGACAGAGAACCTGATCCACGTCCAGATATGGGGATACCTGCGACTTTAGAGAATTTTAGATCTTTCAGTCTATAATTATTGAGAACCATAGAAAAGTTTTGTGGAGCTGTCTGATATTCCAAACCTCGCATCTTGTAACCCCAGGGCAACTGGCCGATCAGCTTAAGTGTACCATCTGCCTGAAACGCCTCAATACTATTACTGATGATTGTATTGGATTTGAGGGTCAGATCAATGCTGGCAGAGTCACTGGGATAGCCCAAAGTCAACCCGTTTTTGAGTAATAGATTGGCCTGGATTACGGGATTGTTAAGCATTCCGGTGATCTGAGCTTTTCCAGAAGCAAGACCCTCAAATGGTGTTTTGATATTTATAAATTCAGAAATTTCCCCTAGATCGATCAATTCGAAATCGGTTTGTATCTTCAAACCGGAAGCTTCATCATAGCTGCCCTGGAACGCTATGCCGCCTTTATTTATTACTACAACACTAGCTGGGATCTGATAGTGATCATCAGCAGTTCTTTGGATCGTAACAGTATCCACCAGGGTTAATTGATGCTGATCCATGATCACCTTAAGCTTATTGACAGTAAAGCCCTGGCTATCATATTGACCTTTAAATGAGATCAGGTTTTTCAGACCTTGAAAATGAATATCTTCAATTTTATAAACATTGTCTGAAAGATTCATCAAGATGGTGTAGGTTTGAAGACTATCCCCCACCAATAACCCTTGATTGCCTTGGAGGGCAAAATTTCCCTGAAGACCATCTGCTGATACTTGAACTTCAATTTTGCCCAGACCCGTCAATTTCAGTTTGTCCAAATAGCTCAAGTCCCGTGGCCTTATCTCACCTGATAATCTGGGATGCTGCAAAGTTCCGGTGATATTAAATTGTGTCTCGATCTGACCCTGATACTGGTTCTTGATCTTGAAGAGCTCTAGAAATGAATATTCTGACAGATCCAACACACCCTTCAGGTCGAGCACCTTCTTGGATAATTTCCCTTCGATCTTGAAATGGTTGTCCGCCTGGATAGCCACTCCATTAGTAATAAGCAATTCGCCAGAGGAAAGATATTGTATATCTGCATTCAGGGAATCAAACGGCAAATTATTGATCATAATTGATTCTAGTTTTGAATTGATCGAGTAATTGCCGTTAGCACCACTAAACATAAACGTTCCTATAGGTTCAGCCACTTCCAGCTGGTTTATTGGGAGGAAGGGATTGACATCGAGGCGAAATATCTCTGCTTTTCCGCTTGTGACCCCTTTTGAATTATGATGAGCGGAAAGACTCATATTCCGTAGTTCTGTTCCCAGCGTAAAGCTGATCGATTCCCCATCTTTACGTCGCGTAAATGATGTCAAATCAAATGGAATTGTGGTGTTCTTCAGATAGGCAAAGCCCGGTCCACTTACTTTTACCATATCGTCAGTGATCAATAGATCAGCATCAAAATAGATCTCCAGATCAGAGTATAATTCTGGTAAAATAAGCTCTCTAAAACCAGAGGGTGAAACACGGCAACCATCAAAGTTAACAGAAACTGAGTCAGGAGTGATTCTTGAGTTAATATTCAGATTTAATGCGGTGGATTCTAATTCAAGCGCTTCAATGTTGATATTGCCATTGCTGTTTACGCCGAGCAAACCGGTTAGTTGCAGAGTATCCTCGGTAATTGAGGGAGCAAATAGAACACATGAGGCGATGCTGACACCGGTTAAGCCATCAATGTGCCATAGATCGGCGTTTAGCTCGGGGAATTCAATTGTTTGCAACGAATCCATAAATGTGAGTTGGATCGAGCCATTTTTTGATTGCAGCTGCTGAATGATAAGAGACAGGTCGAATGAGCTTTGCGAATCGGAACCGGTTAGACTACCAAGATTTTGTGAAATGAAAGCATATTCACTAATAATGACATTTTCTATCAGCAGTTCATGACTGCTCCAGTTATAGTCAATACCAGACAGGGAGATGTCATCCGCTGCGAATAGTGTATCAGAATTCTGATTCAGAAGTAGTTTTAGATCATGAATACTAAATTTTCCCGCTAACAGTCCCCCCCCTAGTTGTCCCTGAATTGAAACATTATATGATGCTAACACATGTTTGTTAAGATTTTTCAATAAGGATGAGGAAAACAGATGAGTTTGGAAGAAAATCAGGTACAGCAGGATAATAGCGACAGCCAGCGCCACTCCTCCGATCCATTGTGCTACCCTCTTTTTCACTTATCAATCTGCTCCTGTAATTAGCTTTTAATGTACAGATGTATTTTAATATTTCTACCTCTTAGAACCTAAAGTGTTCGCACCTTTATCGCTCTGTTCTGGTTTGGTAAAAGTATCAAAAAAAAGACAATGATCAGGTTATCCGAAGACTTCCTGATCATTGCCACTATGTGAACAGATCTCGGGGCTTATTCCAATAGCGCCCTTGATCCTGGTTATTTATTTCTTGGGATTTTCTTCATCAACCACTTCGAAGTCAGCTTCTTCCACTTCTTCCTCGGCAGAATCAGTTTTAGAATCATCTGTTTCGGCTTTCGGCGATTCCTGGGCTTCGTCCTCTTTGGCTGCCTCATACATTGAACCAGAAGCCTTATTCCAGGCTTCATTCAATTCGGCAAGAGCGGCTTCAATAGCACCCTTATCAGATCCAGCCTGAGCCGATTTAAGGCCTTCAACTTTTTCTTCAATCTTAGCCTTCAGATCAGCGGGAACTTTTTCACCATATTCCTTAAGATTCTTCTCAGTCTGGTATACCAGAGCATCGGCCTGATTTCTAATATCGATGAGTTCACGGGTCTTTGTGTCATCCTCAGCATGCTTTTCGGCATCACGGATCATTTCTTCTTTTTCGGCATCAGTTAAGCCACTGGATGCCTCGATCCTGATGGATTGTTCTTTTCCGGAAGCTTTATCCTTGGCGGACACATGCATGATACCATTGGCATCAATATCAAAGGTGACCTCAACCTGGGGCATCCCACGGGGAGCCGGCGGAATTCCGTCCAACACAAATCTTCCCAGGGTCTTGTTATCGGCTGCCATCTGACGCTCACCTTGAAGGACGTGAATCTCCACCTGGGTTTGATTGTCAGCCGCAGTTGAGAAAGTTTCACTTTTCTTGGTGGGAATGGTTGTGTTGCGTTCGATCAGTCGAGTACACACGCCACCCAGGGTTTCAATACCCATGGATAATGGGGTTACATCAAGCAGCAATACATCAGTAACTGATCCGGAAAGCACGCCACCCTGGATAGCAGCACCCATGGCTACAACTTCATCTGGATTCACTCCTCGATTTGGTTCTTTTCCAATTAGTTCTTTCACCAATTCTTGAACTCTGGGAATACGAGTGGATCCACCAACCAGAATAACTTCGTTGATATCACTGGTGGAAAGGCCGGCATCTTTGATGGCAGTCAAACAGGGTTGTTTGATACGGTTGAAAAGATCTTCAGTTAAACTTTCGAATTTTGCACGTGACAATGATAGCACGAGGTGCTTTGGACCCGTCTGGTCAGCGGTGATATACGGTAGATTGATCTCAGTCGAACTAGTACTGGAGAGTTCAACCTTGGCTTTTTCGGCTGCTTCTTTGAGCCTTTGCATGCCCATGGCGTCTTTGGATAGATCAATTCCTTCAGCTTTCTTGAATTCGCTGACCATCCATTCCATGATGGCTTGATCCCAGTCATCTCCACCCAGGTGTGTATCACCATTGGTGGATTTTACTTCAAAAACACCATCACCCAACTCAAGCACTGAAATGTCAAAGGTACCACCACCCAGATCAAAAACGGCAATGGTTTCATCATCCTTCTTGTCAAGACCATAGGCTAATGCAGCTGCAGTTGGCTCATTTATGATACGTTTTACATTCAAGCCGGCAATTTTACCGGCATCCTTGGTTGCCTGGCGCTGAGTATCGTTAAAATAGGCTGGTACGGTTACCACTGCGTCCTCAACCTTTTCTCCCAGATATTCTTCAGCAGTCTGTTTCATCTTCTGGAGGATCATGGCAGAAAGCTCTGGTGGTGAATAAGAATCATCACCAATCTTTACTTGGCAACGACCACCAGGGCCACTTTCGATCTTATAGGGGACTTCTTCGATCTCACGACCAACTTCATTGAACTTCCGACCCACAAATCGTTTAATGGAATAGATCGTGTTCGTGGGGTTGGTTATTGCCTGACGTTTGGCCGGCTGACCAACGAGACGATTTCCGTCTTTAGTGAATGCCACAACTGATGGTGTGGTTCTTCCACCTTCTGCATTTGTGATCACAACTGATTCTTTACCCTCGATCACGGATACGCAGGAATTTGTTGTACCGAGATCGATACCTATGACTTTACCCATTTTTTACCTCATTTATCTTTTTAATATTCAACAATAATTTTCTCACGGCGCTCTTTTGAACAACTGTTATGCCAATAATAAAAGTACGCCTATATGGCCGACATAGGAATAGCTATGCGCCGTTATGACGTTCTCAATCTATTGTTTAGTGGTATTTAACTATTTTGACGGTAATGATTCACAATTGGCATACGTCGGCCGATCCCAAAAGCTTTTGAGGTAACGCGAATGCCAGGTGCCAGTTGCTGACGCTTGTACTCATTTAAACGAACCTTTTTGAGCAGCTCTTCAATCAACTCACGATCCCAGCCTTTGGCAACCAGCCTTTCAATATCTGATTGCTGCTCGATAATTGAATCCACCAGGGGTGCTACCACCTCATAATCGAATGGATCAACCTGGTTCTCTCTCAGCTCTGCACTAGGCACTTTAGTAATGGTGTTTTGTGGGATCTGATCCTGCCCTTTGATCTTATTGTAGTAGTTGGCCACCGCATAGACCATGCGTTTTCCAATATCGCTAATCACGGCCAAACCGCCGGACATATCCCCATACAAGGTGCAGTAACCCAGAGCTATCTCGGTTTTGTTACCAGTAGTCAGTAACAGACTGCCATCCCTGTTTGACAAACTCATGAGAATATTTCCCCTGATACGTGCCTGCAGGTTTTCTTCCGGTAAGCCATCCAGGGGCACTCCAAGAACTTTACCAAAGGTCTCCTGGAATCCCTCAAACACAGTACCAATGGGAGCACTCAGATATTTCATCCCAAGATTCTCTGCCAAAACCTCGGCATCCGTGACACTATGATCTGATGAATATTTTGAAGGCATGGCAATTCCCATAACATTTTCAGGACCAAGAGCCTCCACTGCAATAGCAGCTGTTACTGCTGAATCAATTCCACCTGATAAACCTAATACTGCCTTTGAATGACCTGTTTTCCTGAAATAATCATGAACACCCAGCACCAAACCATTAAATACCTGATTCTCTTTAGAAATCTCAGGAAGTTTTTTGATTGCCTGAGCAGACCCTGACAGTGGCAGTTCTAGTCGGCAGACATCTTCTTCGAACTGGGGGCAGATATGGACCCATCCTGCATTTTGATCCGCCACCATTGACATTCCATCGAAGACCAACTGATCCTGCCCCCCAATCAGATTCACATAAATAAATGGTTTATTATATTTCTTTATCTTACTGTGTATCAGGCGACTACGTTCTTTATATTTATTACTTACAAAAGGCGATGCAGATAAATTTACGAATAGGTCAACTCCCGAATCACCCAAAATATCACAGATCTTATAGTCAATATCCTCGTCCCAGAGATCCTCACATATATGCACACCCAATTTGAGACTGGCACCATTTCTAAACGTTGCGTTAACAGGTTCATTATCTCGTCCAGGTTTAAAATAGCGCCACTCATCAAAGACATCATAGGTAGGCAGCAGTGATTTGTGGACCCATTTAAGCAATTTGCCATGCTGTAGAACAGCCACCGCGTTATAGGTATCTACCCCATCATAGTGAATTGCGCCGATGAGAGTGAGCATTTCCCCACTGGCAAGTGCCAACTGCTCAACCATTTCCATATTCTTTGTGACGAAATGATCTTCCAATATGAGATCCTGAGGCGGGTAACCGGGAATGAACATCTCCGGGAAGACCACCAGATCCGCACCAGCAGCATCCATCTCATTCATAACGTGCAGCGCCCTGGCAGTATTGTCCTGCAAAGCACCTACAGTAGGATTGAGCTGGGCAACTGCTACGTTGAGACTGGTTGACATTAAATTTGTCCTTTGATCAATTCCAGCAGGGTATCCACAGCTTCTTGCGGCGTGTGAATTGCCTGAAGACCAGGTATATCCCAGGATCTAAAACCCAGAACCGGCTTTTTATCACTTAATGTATAGGCAATTTCCGATAAAGTACCGTAAGCACCCTCAACTGCAATGGCTCCCTGTACCGAGCGAATGATGATGCCATTGCGCAGATCCCCCATTCCGGTCATGACGGGAACATGAATAAATTCATTGGCACCACTCAGGTCACTTTCCTTGAGAATTCCAATGGCTAATCCCCCGCCTTCATGCACACCTCTGCTGGCAGCTTCCATGATCCCACCGGAGCCACCGGTGTAAACCAGTGCACCAAGCTTGCCCAGTAGCCTACCAATCTCGTAGGCGAATTCCAAGCCCTCCGGACTGGCATTCCGGGCACCGATTATGGCAACCCGAGGGGCATCTTTTGATATGATCATGGATTTAACCGAGAAATCGTCCGGGGAAACGGAATGGTCTCACGAATATGCTTTAAACCGCAAATCCACGACACAACTCGTTCAAGCCCAAGACCAAATCCGGAGTGAGGAAACGAGCCATAGCGCCTTAGATCCAGATACCAGCCGTAATCTTCCTCAGTGGCGCCATCTTCTTTGATACGGGCGATCAGAGCGTCGATGTCATCCTCACGTTGAGAACCACCAATGATCTCACCATATCCTTCAGGAGCCAGCATATCCAACGCCATAGCCTGTTTATCATTCTCAGGGTCACGTTTCATGTAAAATGCTTTAATGGCAGATGGGTAACGATGAACCATGACCGGGCTATCAAATTGGTTCCCGATAATGGTCTCATCTGTTCCACCAAAATCATCGCCCCATTTAAATTCTACGCCATTTTCGTTCAAAAGCTTAACCGCATCCGTATAGGAAATACGGGGGAAGGGATTCTGGATCCCCTCCAATTTGCTGATATCCCGTTCCAGGGTCTCCAGTTCAGGGCGTCTATGCTCCAACACCTGGGAAATGATGTAAAAGACCAGATCTTCAGCTACATCCATATCCATATCCAGGTCACAGAAAGCCATTTCAGGTTCAACCATCCAGAATTCAGTCAAATGGCGGCGGGTTTTGGATTTTTCAGCTCGAAAAGTTGGCCCAAAAACATATATCTTGCCAAAAGCTGCTGCTCCGGCTTCTCCATATAACTGGCCGCTTTGAGTGAGATAGGCTTTTTCTCCGAAATAGTCCGTGGAGAAAAGCGTAGCGGTACCCTCTGTGGCTGCCTGCTGAAAAATAGGTGCATCCATCAGCGTAAAATCGCGGTCATCAAAAAAGTCCCGAATCGCTTTTATGATGGTGTGCCGGACACGGATAATGGCATGTTGGCGTTTGGAGCGTAGCCAGAGATGACGGTTATCCATTAAAAAGTCAGTTCCATGTTCCTTTTTGGATATGGGATATTCTTCAGCCAGAGCGACCAGCTCAACCTTGGAGACCAGCATCTCGTAACCACCAGGAGAACGGGGTTCTACTTTGATCTCCCCGGTGACCATAATAGAACTTTCCTGAGTGATCTCATTTTTTAATTCAAATGATGCTTCATCAGCATCAAACTTGGTTACCACACACTGCATGATACCGGTTCCATCACGTAGCTGCAGGAACCAGATCTTGCCTCCTTTTCGGAAACTATAGGCCCAGCCTTTCAGGGTTACCGATTTACCGACATAATCTTTCGCATTTTGAATTGAATATTGCTTCATGATCTTACCATTCTTCTGTCATTGATTCAACAATAAGATCGATCAATTTCTCGATCGCCTCATCATACGCATCTTCTCTTTCAAGTTTTTCAGCATCACTTCGGTTGGCATTTTCATCCTCACTGAAGTAAGTTCCAAAAACTGTATAATTCTTTTTAAATAGCTGTGAATCCCTTACGAGATCATACCAGATAACCTCGCCCCGAAACTCAAGTCGGTAGTCTAAAATATTTTCGTTCTCATCAAAACTATTTGGCTTATCTGCGATACTATTAATCTTCCCTTCAATTCTTGAATCGGGGGACTCTTTTGCAGAAAACGGCAATAGCTGTTCATTCAATAATCGTTCAGTAAGGGCCTCTTCGATATCTGTTTCCACAGCAAATTCGGTGGTCAAATTCTTGAATGTGACCAACTCCAGATCATGGAGATGATCAGGGATACTCCCTTTGAATGAATATATACCACAATTGGCCAGCAGAAACAGAACCGATAGAAACCAACTAACTCTCTTTAGCAATACCATATTCCTTGATCTTTCTATACAGTGTCCGTTCAGCCATTTCCAGAGCCTGGGCGGTTTTACGCTTGTTAAAATTGAATCTCTGCAAACTCTTCAGGATCAATTCTTTTTCTACCTGAGCAGCGGTCAAGTTACCCAGCATTTGAGGATTTAAAATAAGCTGATTCTCAGAATCACCTATTTCCTGAGAGTGCTCACCCTGTAATACTTCAAGCGCCGGCTGGTACTCATCCTTTGAACTTTCACCAGACGGTCTCCGTTGCAGGCTATGGGCAATGACCTCCTTCATTTCTGCGATCTCACGTCTGAGCATGAATAATTGCTGCAGGATCAGCTCGCGCTCTGCCTGGTTCACGCTGCGATCAAGTTTTACCGGTAATAGCGGATTTAGTTCAGCGGGACTAGAGTCGGCATTCAAGTAGCGGTAGATCACATCGGTCTTGATCACACCACCCTTTTCAAGAATGACCAGGCTCTCGATAAAATTCTTTAATTCTCTGATATTGCCAGGCCAGCGATGTTGAATCATCGCCCGATAAGCACCTTCAGAAAAGCCTTTGAACAATATCTGATTCCGAATGGCACAATCATGGGCAAACTTATCGGCCAAAATTGGAATATCCTCCTTACGTTCGTTAAGCGAAGGCACGTTGATCGTAATGGCTTTCAAGCGATAATAAAGATCCTTTCGAAAAGTACCTGCTTCAACCTCCTTTTCCAGGTTTCGATTTGAGGCTGCTACTATCCGAACATCCACCTTCATACTGGTCGATGATCCAACCGGTAAAAATTCACCCTGCTCCAGTACTCTCAGTAATTTTACCTGGGTTTCCAGGGGGGTTTCACCGATCTCATCTAAAAATATGGTACCACCATTTGCTGATTGGAAATAGCCCTTGCGATCACTCGCTGCACCAGTGAAAGAACCTTTTTTATGGCCAAATAGCTCACTTTCGATAATGCCGGCTGGTATGGCACCGCAATTCACGATAATGAAAGGTTTGTGAGCACGTCTGCTATGCTTATGTAAAGCCATGGCCACCAGTTCTTTACCAGAACCACTGTCACCAGCTATCAAAACCGATATCTCAGTTGGTGCAACCTGCTCAATGGTTGCCAGCATACTCCGTACACCGGCTGATTTCCCCAGAATACCAAAGCGTTTCTGCAGGTTGTTGTCTTGATGTTCCTCAAAATACATATTCATTTTAGCGTTTCATCTCAAGCTTAAGTTTTTTGATCTCATCTCTGATCATGGCAGCCTTTTCAAAGTCCAGGCTCTCTGCTGCTCGAAGCATATCCTGACGCATGAGATCCAGCAGCTCACCGGATTCATAATCAGTGTCATATTTCTTCAGACTTTCGCGAATTGCATCCTCTTTCCCCTGCATGGCATCCGCCACACTGGTGATCCCCATGATCTCTTCTCTGGTCTTATAAATAGTTTCGGGGACAATGCCATGGGCTTCATTGTAGGCGACTTGTCGTTCGCGTCTATCATTAGTGGTCTCAATGAGATACTGCATGCTGGCTGTCATTTTATCGGCATAGAGGATAACTTTCCCCCGGGCATGTCGGGCAGCACGACCAGCGATCTGCATCAAGGATGTTTTGCTTCTGAGAAAGCCTTCCTTATCAGCATCGATGATGGCGACCAGTGAGACCTCCGGTAAATCCAGTCCTTCTCTAAGCAGGTTTATACCCACCAAGACATCAAATTCACCAAGTCGCAGATCACGGAGAATGGAGATCCGCTTGATACTATCGATCTCTGAATGCAGATAGCGCACCCGTAAGTGGTAATTCGTGAGATAGTCTGTCAGATCTTCCGACATGCGCTTGGTGAGGGTCACGATCAATACCCGCTCCTGCCGGTCAACCCGCTGATTGATTTCTTCCATGAGATCATCTATCTGGCCTTCGCTGGAACGCACGTCGATCTCTGGATCCAACAAACCAGTGGGTCGAATGACCTGATCAACAACAACACCTTCAGATTTCTCCAGTTCATAGTCAGAGGGAGTGGCGGTAGTAAAGATAACCTGATGCATGAGAGATTCGAATTCAGGCAGTTTCAGAGGCCGGTTATCCATGGCCGAAGGCAGCCTGAAGCCATACTCCACCAGAGTTCGTTTGCGAGACTGATCCCCATTGTACATGCCTCTAAACTGTGGCAGGGTTACATGGGATTCATCGATGATCAGTAGAAAATCATCTGGAAAGAAATCCAGGAGAGTAAAGGGACGATCGCCTGGTTTTCGCCCGGTCAGATGCCGACTGTAATTCTCAATACCCGAACAGTGTCCCACCTCTCGCAGCATCTCAATATCAAACTTAGTGCGTTGCTCAATCCGTTGAGCCTCAAGGAGTTGTCCGCTTTTCCTAAAGATGGCTACCTGCTCCTGAAGTTCAGCTTCGATGCTGTCCAGGGCCTTGTGAATGTGGGTATCTGTTGTGACAAAGTGCCGGGCGGGATAGATGACGCAGACATCATCCTCAGACATCACTTCACCGGTGAGCGGATCAATGGTCATGATATCGGTGACATCGTTGCCCCAGAATTCGATTCGAATGGCATATTCGTGATAGGCTGGAAAGATCTCCAATACATCCCCCCTCACTCGAAATTTACCCCGCATGAAATTCACATCATTGCGTTCGTAATAGATATCAACCAGCTTACGCATGATGTCACGCTGATTGTAGCTGGATCCCTTGTTGATGATAACCAGTGATTTTTTGTATTCAGCCGGGTCTCCCAAGCCATAGATACAGGAAACAGAAGCCACAACGACCACGTCCCTGCGGGAAAGCAAAGCACTGGTGGCTTTCAGTCGCAGCTTATCGATCTCCTCATTCATGGACATATCTTTTTCAATAAATGTGTCGGTAACCGGCAAATACGCTTCCGGTTGATAATAGTCATAGTAGGAAATAAAATATTCTACAGCATTCTCAGGAAAAAAGCCTTTGAACTCACCATAGAGCTGAGCTGCAAGGGTTTTATTATGGGAAACGATGAGGGTTGGTTTGCTGACCTGCTGGATCACATTGGCTACCGTATAGGTTTTACCGCTACCGGTGACGCCCAGCAGTGTTTGGAAGGGAGTTCCATCCTGAATCCCCTTCACCAGCTCATTGATCGCTTCAGGTTGGTCTCCCAAGGGAGAATAATCAGTTTTTAGTTTAAATTCTGCCATATTGACGTAAAATATTCAGATATGACAGAGAATCAATAAAGAAGAGGTCCCCAATCCAATAAATATAAATGGCCTGCACAACTAGCCTAAATAATTCATAGCCACTAAGTCACCAAGACACAAAGTTAAATAAAATATATGCTTATCAAAAATTATCACTCACAGATGCAAATAATACTGTTTAAAATAACCTTGTTCATAACTTTAATAATTTTCGTGACTTAGTGTCTTCGTGGCAATAATTCATGAATAATGCAGGCTAGGATTTTAGTCAACCTTCCATTTGCATTTATGGTATTGAATTCTAAAATAGTGCCTATGCCAGAGACCCAGACGCTATTGTTCTTCATGATCCTCTTTATTTCTTTGATCGCTTTCATCAGGGAGTGGTTTCCTATTGAAGTCACTTCTTTGCTGGTCTTGGCCGCCCTGCTGCTTAGCGGGTTGGTTGATAAGAATGAAGCCATCGCCGGTTTCTCAAATAAAGCCGTGATTACCATTGGGGCAATGTTCGTTCTCAGCCATGCTTTCACCAAAACCGGCTTTATTCGAGTGTTTACTGTCTGGCTCGAAGAGAATGGACGGGGTCGTAACTGGGCGGTGACCTCCCTCTTTTTACTGGCAGTCAGCATTTTCTCGGCATTTATCAACAATACAGCTACCGTGGCTATCCTGATACCAGTCGCAACTGAACTTTCGCATCGCTTGAAGGTCAGTGTATCCAAGATCATGATTCCCCTATCATACGCTGCCATTGTAGGTGGCACTTGTACTGTTATTGGAACTTCCACGAACCTGATTGTAAATGATATCGCTACAGATGCCGGCTTCTATATTGGTGTTTTTGAATTGAGTAAACTGGGAGTGATCCTGGTGGCAGTTACGACGGCTTATATTCTCCTTGCCCAGCGCTGGATCCTGCCATCCCGAGTACCGGTTTCCGGTCTAACGCAGAAGTATCACATGGGAACCTACCTTACTGAAGTCAAACTCACCGAAGAATCTCCTCTGGTTGACAAAAAATTCTTGGAGTTGAATCTCGGGGCAACCTATGAACTCACCGTGTTGGAAATAATTCGAGGTGTTAAGCATATCACTACCAATTTGCGAAATATCATACTCAAACCTGATGACATCATGCTGGTTCAATGCTCCGTTGATAAACTTCAGCAGTTTCGATCTGAACAAAAAGTACTGCTGCTAACCGATGTCAAAATGAACGATAGCGAACTGGCTAACAATGAGAACATCCTGGTAGAGGCCATGGTATCACCTAATTCACGTCTGGCTGGTGCATCCCTCATGGAAATTGATTTTCGTCGTCGTTATGGCCTGTTCGTACTGGCAGTTCGCCATTACCGTGAGATCGTCAGAAAAAAGATCGGTCACATCAAATTAAGACAATTCGATACCCTGCTGATTTTCGGATCCCGGACCCGCATGTCTGCCTTGAATACTGATCCAAATTTCATCATGTTGGACGAACTTGACTGCACGCTGCACAAAATCAAATACTGGTGGCTTGCTGTTTCGATCATTCCCATCGTGGTGGGTCTAGCTGCTTTAAATATTATGTCCATTATGGAGGCCAGTCTGTTGGGTGCTATTGTGGTAATGGCCACTGGGATCGTCCCTGCTCAAGAAGCCTACAAATCTATCAACTGGTCTGTTATCTTCCTGATCGCCGCTTTAATCCCCCTGGGGGCTGCCATGCAAACCATTGGATTGGCTGATCGAATCGGTGGGTTGATAACCTCAGCTAGTGGCAATTTTGGTGATATAGGTCTGATTGCCATTCTCTTTTTTGTGACCATGATCATGACCTCTTTCCTATCTCACACAGCCACAGCCATCATCATGACCCCATTAGCCATCGAATCCGCCGGAATACTGGGCTTGTCTACCATGCCTTTCATCATGACCATCATGTTTGCCGCCTCCCTGTCCTTTATGACCCCAAATGGCTATCAGACCAACACCATGGTATTTACTCCTGGTAACTATCGGTATATGGATTTCATGAAGGCCGGTATTCCACTGCACATCATTCTGGGGATCGTAGGTGTGATCCTGATACCCATTATCTGGCCGTTGTAGAAAATAATTATGGTTCATTATAATAATGCGTACCTGGATACAATCATTGAGATTGGGGGTCAATAACATATTCTGGGGTATAAAGGTATAAGGGTTATAGAGGCTGTGTGGAAACTTCATTGCAATGGAATAATTGCTTGCTAATATTACCTTTAGCAATCTACGTATAGTGCTGTTAATAATGACACTTACCCCAGGCTTCAGCCTGGGGGTTATAAAAACATTAAAAAAGGAGGGCTTTAGCCCAACAATACTGGGCTAAAGCCCTAGGAAATAGTAGGTTATCATACCCCCAAGCTAAAGCATGGGGTAAGTGTTGTCCCTATTTTCACACAGCCTCTATACCCTTATATCCCCAATATCCTCGTCTCCAGGTACGCATTATGGCGATGAGCCATAATTATTTTTAAATGTCGTCAGTAAATTCAATCTGAGACAGAGCCAAAGTGATGGAAGAACTTTCGAAACCCCTGCGTTGCAGGAAAGTCCATAGGCGTTTTTTATCCTTGAATGTTGGATGCGTTAGATATTTCACTTTTCGCTGGATCTGCTCGGCAGCCATTTGATCAAAATCATAGTCCTGGCGAATGATCTCAAGCTCATCCTCAATGATATTTTTACCAATTCTTTTGGAAAATAATTCATTCCGCAAACGGTTTGGACCCCAACCTTTCAATTTTACCCGATCACGGATAAAGAGCCGGGCAAACCTGGAATCGTTGAGATAATTTTTATCCTTAAGGCGCTTGACCAGGTCATCTTCAAGATCTGAATAACCTTTTTTGAATAACCATTGCATAACTTCAAACTCACAGCGTTCCCGGTATGCGATGAAATTCAACAGCCCGGTATAGGCCAGCTCCACTCGGTCATCATTCTCAAGATTATGCTGCAATTCAGCGGTGTAAGGGTCACCGGTCTTCAGGTCATATTTGATAACCAGAGAACCATCAACACCGATCTCGAATTTGCCATCGACAAACAGATTGAAACGGTGTTGCAGTTTTTTTTGTTGGGTGATTGCGGTGATTCTAGACATAAAAGTTGTCGCAATGGTAACGAACTTCAACAGTAACCCACGACTAGAGTCGTGGGCTTCTGATCATCAGGTAAAGATATTAATTATGCTTCCGTGTTGTCATTTTCAGGTTCATCCATGCCCAGGAACTGGCGGACCTCACCGGTTAATTTCTGGAACAGATCAGAGTTATCAATAAAGAATTTTTTCACATTCTCTTTACCCTGTCCCAGGCGATCCTCGCCATAACTGAACCAGGAACCACTTTTCTGGACCAGATTTGCTTTTAATGCCAGATCGAGAACATCACCCTCGAATGAGAACCCCTGACCAAACATGATATCCAGCTCAGTCTCCCGGAATGGTGGGGCCATTTTATTCTTAACGACCTTAACCCGTACTCGATTACCAATATTATCTTGTCCATCCTTTAGCGCACCGATGCGACGAATATCCATCCGTACCGTTGCGTAGAATTTGAGAGCTCTACCACCTGTGGTCGTCTCAGGACTCCCAAACATGACCCCTATCTTCTCGCGGATCTGATTGATGAAAATAACTGAGGTATTCGATTTAGAAACTGCCCCAGTCAGTTTTCGCAGAGCCTGGGACATAAGACGGGCGTGGAGACCCATGTGACTGTCACCCATTTCGCCTTCCAGCTCGGCTCTGGGCACAAGGGCAGCCACAGAATCGATGACAATTACATCCAACGCGTTGCTGCGAACAAGGGTTTCAGTGATCTCCAGAGCCTGTTCACCTGAATCTGGTTGAGAAATGAGTAAGTTCTTAATATCCACACCTAATTGACCGGCATATTTAGGATCCAGGGCATGTTCTGCATCAACAAAAGCAGCATAGCCACCATTTTTTTGGGCATTGGCTACGATATGCAAAGCCAGGGTCGTTTTCCCTGATGATTCCGGGCCGTAGATCTCAATAATCCGTCCCCGTGGAACACCACCAACGCCCAAAGCAGCATCCAGTGACAAAGCCCCAGTAGAGATGGCATCTACATACTTGTTGATCTGATCTTCACCCAATCGCATGACCGCACCAGCTCCAAATTGTCGTTCAATTTGTGAAACTGCCAGTTCGATGGCTTTGTCTTTATCAGTTGATTTGTTCTGAGCCGCACTCATCTCTGGTCTCCCGTGTTAAATTTAAAAGTTTGTATTTCCTCATAGATCGCACCTGCAGCAGTCAAAGTGCTCTTAACCCACTTCAACTCCCGGATCTCGAAATCTATTTCACGGACTTCTTCTGCTAGGAAGTCATGAATAAATGTACTTTTGCGTGAGATTGTTTTAACGCGACCGAGCGTAATATGGGGTTGAAACTTGCGATAATCAATAGGATATCCAAGTTGTTTCAAATGATCATTCAGTCTGTTTTTAAAGGATATCAGAGTATCATCATAGGGCGCGGAACCAACCCAGAGTACCCGCGGGTCATTGGCGTGCGGGAAAATCCCGGTATCTGTTATTCCAATGTCGATAGCTGAAAATGAGCCAACCAATGCTTCAAGTCCCCGAGCTTGTTCCTCGATCAACTCTGGATTCGTATCACCCAGGAAGTTCAAGGTAATGTGAATATTGGCTCGCTTGACCCAGTTGATCTGATCCTGGGGATCTTTGATCTGATCCGCAAGTGTAAATAAATAGCCTCGTAATTCCCTGGGCAGCGGCAAAGCCAGAAATGTGCGAATCGGGTTCATGTGATCTGCCCTTGAATAAATAATCGCAACAGGTTTAGTGCTGCTTTAGCACTCATCTCTTTATTCATAATCCTATTCTTACCGAATTGAAACCTGCGGATAAACTGGTTATCTGCATCTGCAACCCCAATGTAAACGGTTCCAACCGGCTTTTCATCGCTTCCACCAGTTGGCCCGGCCACCCCTGATACAGCAATGGCATAGTCAGATCCACTTTTTACAAGCGTTCCTGCCAGCATTTCTGAGACGGTTGCTTCGCTCACCGCGCCGTGATCGATGAGGGTCTGTTCCTGGACATCCAACATGGACATCTTGGTCTCATTGGCGTAGGTCACAAATCCGGTTTTAAAATAGTCGCTGCTCCCACCTATATCTGTGATCTGACTGGCGATCAGACCGCCAGTACAGGACTCTGCTGTGGCCACAGTAGCCTTCTGTTTTAAAAGAAGACCTCCTACCACAGAACCAAGATTATCTCCATCACGACCATAGATCTGCTGGGGAAGCAATGCTTTTATTTTTTCATAAATAGAATCCAGCTTCGAGCTGCTATTTGTTGAGGGTTTTGAATCAAAAGAGATCCGAATGCTGACCTCGCCCTGTTTTGGTAAATAGGCGATCTTGCTTCCTGCATATTCATCGAAGACAGGCTTGGTGATCTCATACAATGTTGATTCTGGGATACCGATGGTGTGAATATCCATAAGTTCGGTTTGAGCCCCGGTCATTTTGCTCAAAATTGGAATGATATGCTCAGTGGTGATGACTCTCATCTCACCAGGAACTCCAGGCATAACAAAGAGGTGTTTCCCGAAGTGCTTAAAATACATTCCCTGAGCAGTACCTCTGGAATTGTGCAATAATTCTGCATTTTCCGGGTATTCGGCCTGTGAGGTGTTGATCTGGGCGAATTTGAATCCTCGTCTGGCAAAGCGTTCCTTCATCTTTTCCAGCAGATCAGGATACATTTTTAAGCTGACATCAAAATATTCGCAGAGAACCATCTTGGTAATATCATCATGGGTTGGACCCAGACCGCCTGTCAGCGTGAGAATATCAGTTTCCTGGAATCCCCAGTCCAAGGCAGCGATAATATCTTCTTTCACATCACCTATGATGAGCTTTTTACTCACCGGGATACCGATCTGGTTCAATTGTTGAGAGATAAAGGCATTATTAGAATCAATGGTTTTACCAGATAGAAGTTCATCTCCAATGGAGATGGTAATGGCGTTGAGCTGGGTCATAGAACGGCTGCAGTCCCCTGGATCAATAAAAAGGCCAGCATGCCAGCACACACATCATCCAACATAATGCCCCATCCCCCAGGATATTTTTGCACTTTATCGATGAGCCATGGCTTCCAGATGTCAAATATTCTAAAAAGGATAAAAGCCGCAAGCCAATAACCCCAGTGATTCGGGATCGCCAATAAAGCGATCCACTGGCCAACCACCTCATCAATAACAATCTCACCAGGATCTTCAATTCCCATGGCTCCTGCAACCAGATTGGAAGCTGCAATACCCAGGCCTGCAAGGATGACGATAAACAAGAGAGTAAGAAAAATATTATCAGTTACGGTACTGGTCCAAAAATATGCCAGTGGGAGTGTGACAAGTGATCCATAGGTACCTGGCGCCCCTGGAATCCGACCTACATAACCAACTGAGGTAAAAGCCCGCAGTAAAGGGATCATCCATTTTCCTTGAAGAGGGACCTGAGGAATTTCTTGTTGATCCAAAGGTAATCAAATCCAGTATAGGCTGTAACCAGTCCAGTTATGATAAAGATAGTCCCTGTAACAAACCATTCTTCCAACCAGGACACTAAACTATCCAGCACCTCAAAATGCCCCATGAGAATGAATACCAGACCCACATACATGGAAATATACTGAAATGTAGTTTTAACTTTCGCCAATTGGCTGGTGTTCATGGACGCACCATTGGCTAACATGCCCCAGCGCAACAAAGTGACCGCCATATCTCGCAAGATTACCACGGCAGTGATCCAGATCGGCATGATACCAATAATATTCAATGCAATGAAAGTGCTGTTTACCAGAATCTTATCAGCCAGGGGATCCATAAACTTACCGAATTCGCTCACTACTTGTAGTTTGCGAGCCAGCATACCGTCAAAATAATCTGTAAGCGAGGCGATAAGGAACAGGAACACGGCCACCAGATGAATAGTGAACCCATCAAATCCGATGAGAAACCATACAATTAATGGGGTGACGACTATGCGAAAAATGGTCAGGATATTTGGTATATTTTGTATCATTTCATTTCATGCCTATCTTCTAATGCTCTTCCTAAAGTAACGCCATCAATATACTCCAGATCACCACCACTGGGAATCCCTCTTGCCAGTCGCGTGATCTTTATCTCACGATCCTGCAGTAACTTGGTCAGGTATAAGGAGGTGGTTTCACCTTCCACACTGGGATTCATGGCAATGATAATCTCTGCTACTGCATTCACGCGATCCATAAGGCTTTTAATAAACAACTGATCGGGACCAACTCCATCCAGCGGTGATAAAACACCACCTAATATGTGATATTTACCATTAAAACGGCTGGTTTCCTCAATAGCCATAACATCTTTGGAGTCTTCGACCACACAAAGAATAGATCCATCACGGCGAGTATCCTGACAAACCGGACAGGGATCAGCTTCTGTGATCAGATTACAGATCGAACAATGCTGAAGTTTATCATTGCTTTGAATGATCACTTCACCCAGTTGTTGGACATCTTCACGATTCCATTCCAGCAGTTGGAAAGCCATGCGTTGCGCTGTCTTTTTACCAATTCCCGGAAAACGCGAGAATTGCTGGGTTATGCGATCCAGGCTGTCTGGAATAATTTTCATCCAAGCCCGGGAATGTTTAGACCACCCATGCCACCCATCATACCACCGGTAACCTGACCCATACGTGAGCTAGCCGCATCCTGGGCATTGGTAAGGGCTTGATTAACAGCTGCCAATACCAGATCTTCAACCATATCTACATCATCCTCCAGAACATCCGGTTCGATCTTGATCGATAGGATCTGTATTTTTGCATTGGCTCTCACCTTCACCATACCGCCTCCGGCTGAGCCGTCAACTTCGATGGAGGCCAGTTCTTCCTGAGCCTTTTCCATATCTTTTTGCATCTTTTGAGCTTGTTTTAACAGATTGCCCATTCCGCCTTTTGGCATCATTGGAGTTTTCTCCTATTTAAAAAAACAATTATTATTCTCATGACATTGCATGCTGCATCATTTTCAGTTATTAATCATCAATGATCTCACCATCAAATATATCCAGAAGGTGCTGCGATGTAGGATGGGCCAGTAACTCATCTTCTTTACGCTCTTTTGGTTTGTGACCATTCTGTTCGACCAGTTTGATGACCATTCTGGTTCGGAAGAGCTCACTGGCTATATCCTGAATTGTATTGATGGTTTTGTTCAGGGTTTGAATGTGGTATCTCTGTTCAGGCGCAAAGGCGATAGTCAGGCAACCCTGTTCAAATACTGTCGGTGATCCCTCACTCATGAAGGCACTGGTAGAGCGTCCTGCTTTTCCCAGTCTTTCAACAAAGGTATCCCATCCCTTAACTATGGTTTCCAGAGAGATCGTTTCATCAGGCTTCGTACCCTCCAACCCAGTTGAATCACTGGCCGGTGCAGTATGCTTAGAAATATTTTCGGCTGGTTCAGAATGAACTACCAGCGCAGGAGTGACCTGGCTCTTTTCAGTTTTTTCCTCGACTTGAGGTAGAGGTGTTGAAGCAGCTTCCTCGACCGGTTTAATCTGAGGTGTTTGTTCCTGTGTATCAGGTTTTGATGGGACGGGTTTGATCTTGGGCTTGGCTGTTTGAGTGATCTTTTCAGGTTCCGGCAGCTTAACGGGCTTTGGTTTTGGAATATCTCTGGATAGAGGCAGTGTTGTCCCATTGAGTACAGCATCCAGATCCAGAGCCCGGGTACTTCGGGCGAGTTTTAACAGCATAAGTTCAACAGAAACAATCTGATTACTCACAAATCGCTGGTCTCGAAGCGTTTCCAGAACCAGGGTCTGCATTCTGATCAGGTCTCTCTCCTCAAAATAACCAGCCTGTTCCTCGTAAGCTGCGACATCAGAGTCAGCAACATCAAGAAATGATGTGATCCCGGCCACTTTTACCACTAAAAGGTTCCTGATATGATCACTAAGCCCTTGCAAAAACTCCGTAATGCTAATGCCACGTGAAAAAAGCAGGTTGGACTGAGTGATCACATTTTCCGATGACTGACTGGCAATATGATGTATGATATCAAAGTAGATCGTAACATCCAGAACCCCCAGCACGCGTCTGACCAATTCCAATGAAGCTTCATCCTCAGCAAAGGCTGATACTTGATCAAGCAAGCTGAGTGAATCACGTAGACTGCCTGCTGCTTTACGAGCGATGAGGGCTAACCCATCGTTTGAAATGGATATCCCTTCGCGTTCGCTGATCATCTTCAGTCTGGCAACCATGGTTTCAGTCGAGATCATTCTAAAATCATAGCGTTGGCATCTGGATAGAATGGTCAGGGGTACTTTTTGAGGCTCTGTAGTGGCAAAAATAAAGAGCACTTGCGGGGGTGGCTCCTCCAGAGTCTTCAACAAGGCATTGAAGGCTTCCTTGGTGAGCATGTGCACTTCATCGATGATATAAACCCGATAATTTGAGTTGGCAGGCGGATATTTAACGACTTCTCGCAACTCCCTGATAGCATCGATCCCGCGGGTAGAGGCACCATCCACTTCGAACACATCCAGACTGCGACCAGAAGTGATTTCAATACAATGGTTACACTCATTACAAGGATTTCCATCATTTGGGTTCTCACAATTTATGGCCTTGGCCAGGATTCTGGCTGAGGTGGTTTTACCTACTCCCCGGGGTCCGGTAAAGATGTACCCATTAGCCAAACGTTGACGCTGTAAGGCATTGCGCAGTGTGCGCGAAACATGTTCCTGACCAACAACATCCTCAAAGGTCTGTGGTCTGTATTTCAGGGAAGAAACAATATATTTTGATTCTTGATCAGGCACGGCACGCGACTTTCAGGTTTTTTCGCTCTCGTTCCGATACGCTTGTCGGGACTTCGTCGTCAACCCTGTCACATCGACCCGTGCGGGCATACTTGACAGGCGACATCTCAAGCTCTTTAGAGCGAAGACTGTGTTTGAATGGGTCCCGGGATTGAGATCCACCTTAGTGGGATACCTGCGGGAATCCATTTATTAAATTCTGATCTTGAAGATGCGCGTGCTTCAGGGAAATCCAGCACACAATCACTAAGCTTACCGCTGCTTCCTTCCGGATCTGACGGGGTTGGGCCCGTGTTCATTGCAGGGCCTGAAAGCACAACGCATCTTCAAGATCAGTAATGTCTTTATTCTATTCTAAAAAAAGCGAAATAATGTATCAATTATTGGTGGTGATGGAAGTCCGATTTATGGCTATTATCAAACTGTGTATGTCCATAATACATCATGTAGAGACGCAATGCATTGCGTCTCTACGATATGCGATCAATTAAAATGTAGCATCTTTAAACCGAATAAAGTTCCGTTTTAGTAAAAAACTGCTGCATGATCTTGAACATCATTTCATGATCCGCAGCACCGGCAGTTTCGCGAATTGAGTGCATTGACAACATGGCATTTCCGGCATCTACTACGGGAATTCCCAACCCACTCTCGGTGATGGGTCCAATAGTTGACCCGCAAGGCAGATCGGTCTTATGGATGTAATGTTGAACCGGGACATTCACATCTTCAGCCAATTGCTCAAATACGGCTGCTGTTATGGCACTGGTGGCATAGCGATGGTTGGCATTGACCTTGATCACGGGTCCCTGATTCATTTTCACTGAATGTTGTGGATCATGGAATTTCGCATAGTTCGGGTGTACAGCGTGGGCTCCATCAGCAGAGATACAAAGACTGTTTGCCAATCCCCTTTGCAAGGCATGCCGTGTATCATCTGTATCCACCACCCGGTGAATAATATCCCGGATAAAGGCAGATGCTGCCCCATTCTGCGTCGCACTTCCGATCTCTTCATTGTCAAATAACGCGATCATAGTGGTCTGGGGACTTATGAATTCTTTTTTGGTAAGCGCCTGAATGGCCGTATGGCACATGGTCAGGTTATCTATTCGTCCACTTACCAACAATTCTTCATGCAGTCCGCTTAACTGGGCTTTTTGAGTGTCATAGCACTCCAACTGCCAGTTGACAATGGCCTCTGACTTTATCCCAAGCTCTTCCGCGAGCAGGGTGTGTATCAGATTTTCATCGGCTGGAGTCCCTGAAACACTTTCAAGTGCAAGAATAGGTGGCATGTGATCTTGTTTGTTTAGTAATAATCCCTTTTCATTGACTTCACGATTCAGATGTATGGCCAATTGAGGAACGCGTAACAAGACCCTGTCAGATCGAAAGGGAGTGACCTTTAGTTGTCCGTTATCTTTAATAACAACTCGCCCGGCCAGTGAAAGATCACGATCTGTCCAACTGGCCAATAGTGGACCACCATAAACCTCGACTCCCAATTGCAGATAACCCGAATTACTATACTGGGCATGCGGCTTTAAGTGCAGACCCGGGGAATCCGTGTGGGCACCAATCAAGCGTACACCAGGTTGATCACCATTCCCCATTTGCCAGGCCAACAGGGCACTTTCGCCCCTGATCACATAGTATTTTCCCGAAGAGCTTAGATCCCAGGCATCTTTTTCGAAAAGCTGAATAAAACCTTTTGCCTTCAATTCTTTTTCAGCCGATATCACAGCATGATACGCCGTTACGCTCTGGTCAAGATATTTTATCAGATCTGAGATGATTTGTGTCGGCATGGGTGCTCCTTTATAGTATTCTTGTTTAAGAGATTCATTCTTGTGGCCATTTCATCCCTTTATAACCTTCTCATTTGCTTAACTCGGATCATTTATTTTTAGTGAACTATGAAATCTGTTTGACTTCATTTAAAACAGGTTTCACTTCTGCTTAAAATATTTTCCAGGATATTGCTGGACGAGACCCTTCATTTCCATCTGCAGCAGCGTGCCGAGTAGCGCAAAGGTCGTCTGCCCTGACAAGCTGGAGAGATCATCAATATGAACTGCATCAGGTCCAGAAAGATGTTTCAGAATCGCCGCTTCCTGTGGATCGGTACTGATAATCAACTCCTGTTGGCCATGGGAGCTGCCCAGGCGATACTTTTCACCCAGTTCCTCCAGAATGTCATCAACGCTCTCCACCAACTTGGCTCCCTGACGAATCAAATGGTGGGTTCCGTGACTTTGACGGCTCTTGATATTTCCAGGGACTGCAAAGACTTCCCGGTTTTGATCCAGAGCAAAATAAGCCGTGATCAAAGATCCACTTTTCTCAGCCGCTTCAACCACTACTGTGCCAGCAGAAAGACCTGATATGATCCTGTTTCGTCGGGGAAAGTTTTGTGCATCAGGCTTTGAGCCCATGAGGAATTCTGAGATCAAGAGCCCTTGGGATCCAATATCCTGGTACAGTTCTCGATTTTCTGCTGGATAGATCCGGTCGATACCATTCCCAAGCACTGCAATAGTCTTGCCTTTGGCCTGCAAAGCCGATCTGTGTACAATTGCATCAACTCCTTTAGCAACACCTGAAACCAGTGTATATCCGCGATTGACCAGTTGTGAGCTGAATTCTGCAGCTACTTCCTTTCCATATGAGGTGGGAGTACGGGTACCGACCATACCAATACCACGTGTGTTCAGCAGGTCAATATCTCCGCGGCAAAAGAGCACAACAGGTGGATCATAGATCTGTTTTAACATATCCGGATATGGATCATCCCAATAAGTGATCAGCTTTACCTCAAACTTTTCAATCAGCTTGATCTGACCAGCCACAAGCTTTTCATCGACTGGTTGAAGAATCGACTGAGCTATTTTCTGATGAATCCCAGGTACTTCCATCAATTGTTTTGCAGAGGCAGAAAAAATACCAGAGATGGAACCAAATTTATGGTGTAGATCCATGGTCTTCCTGGGACCCACTCCGGAAATCCCCAGTAAACGAATTATATCAGAAAAATAGTTATCCACTGATGTTCTTCACCAGGGCTTTGATCAAGGCTTCAACGCCCTCGCCACTCACTGAAGAGATGGGCAGGATATCGATTGGCTCAAAAGTGGAAATCTTGGGCACTCCGACGGTTGCATCCATTTTGGTGATCGCCAGGAGTCGCTGACGTTTCAACAGTTCAGGACTGAATTTCTGGACTTCTTCATAGAGTAACTGGTAGGACTTGGAAGGGTCTTCATCATTGGCATCCACCATAAACAGCAAAACACTGCATCGTTCCACGTGCTTTAAAAATTGAGTTCCCAGACCTTTGCCTTCATGGGCTCCTTCAATAAGACCAGGAATGTCAGCCATGACAAAGCTGCTGTATTCACCTGATTTAACAATGCCTAGATTTGGGGTCAGAGTTGTGAAAGGATAGTCGGCGATCTTTGGTTTTGCTTGACTAACACGAGCCAGCAGGGTCGATTTTCCTGCATTTGGAAAGCCCACCAGACCAACATCGGCCAGTACTTTTAGCTCAAGATCAAGCTCTCGCTCCTGCCCTGCTTTTCCCAGCTCGAATTCTCGGGGGGTTTGATGAGTTGAGGTCGCAAACTTCGCGTTTCCACGACCACCCCAGCCTCCTCTGGCCGCTACTAAAGACTCACCGTCCATTTGCAGGTCTGCCAGCACCTCACCGCTTGTTCCATCTTTTACAATAGTTCCTGCCGGTACTTCAATGATGATATCTTCACCCTTTTTGCCATGCCTGAGACTACCTTCGCCATGTTTCCCGCGTTCAGCTTTGTAAATGCGATGGTAGCGAATATCCTGCAATGTATGCAGCTGGATATTGACCTTGAGGATCACACTACCGCCATTGCCACCATTGCCACCAGCCGGACCACCCTTGGGCACAAATTTTTCACGACGAAAAGCGACGATGCCATTCCCGCCAGCTCCTGCTGCTACTCTTATTTTTACATAATCAACAAATCTCATTAAACTTTCCTAGCGGTGATCCTGTGCAAGGTGATCCATCCGGCGCTTGAAGTAGGATCGAAAGGCTCGATCCTTAATTTCCATATCTGTCATCAAAACCTCTGTTGCCTGTTCGTAATCCAGAGCACACAGGATCGATATATTTCCTGACTGCTCCCAGCCATCTCTAATGGTCACATATTGCATGATATGTTCCAGCGTTAATGGCAATTCAGAAATTAGTTTAAAAGCGACATCCTCATTATGATCGACCTCTTTTTGATCCCAGTAGTCACGCAGGATAACCTCGATCTCATTGGCCAGAACAGTATGCAACTCCGATTGTGCTGACTGAATTGATTGGTTGAGGTCAACATGACCAGCTTTTGGGAGATGGATCACAATGAAGATAGTATCTCTGATAGATGCTTGTGTCTTGACCCATTCAGGGGTGGCTGTTGCTTCAACACTGGGCAGGTCGTACTGCACAACTTTCGAGGCACAGCTCATAATGAAGAGCAGTACCACTAAATTAATGAGCAGCCATTTAATATTTTTCATTCTATTTCCTGTTTTATTTTTCAACTCCGGGCTTTGACTCCATGTGATGTGAACCAAGCTCTAACCAGTTCCACCATTTCCTTCTCAGATCGGGCTGGTACGTGTGGAATCGGTGTTGAATTCCGAAAATATTCCCCATATCGTTTGGTAAATATACGCTCGTCCAGTGAAATGATCGCTCCGAAATCAGTTGTACTCCGAATGAGTCTGCCAACCCCCTGTTTGTATTTAATGGCGGCTTCCGGAACGCTATAGCCCATAAAGTCATTCTCACCGGCAGCCTTCAAGGCATTACTATTAGCTCTTACGATGGGATCTGAGGGTACAGAAAAGGGTAATTTTGCAATAACCAATAACTGTAAAGCATCACCTGGTAGATCAATCCCCTGCCAGAAACTATCTGTGGCCAACAAAATACTCCCGGGATATTTCCGGAATTGATTGATCAGATCCAGACGAGAGACTCGGCTTGACTGGACCAACAAGTGACGACCCGATCCCTTTATCCGATCCTCCAATTCTTCCTGCCAATTCAAAAGCATGGTATAGCTGGTAAAGAGAATCATCGTGCCAACTGGATGGGTTTTCCAGATCTTTTCCAATAGAAAAAGTACTTCAGTGGTATAATTCTCGGCATATTGGGGTCCCATAAAAGTGGGCACGAATATCCGGGCTTGTTCTTCATAGTAAAAAGGAGAAGGATAGGTCTTTTCCTGCAAACGATCGTGTCCACGCAGACCCAATCGGTTTAACAGGTAATTGAAGCTGCCATCCACGCTTAAGGTGCCAGAAGTGAAGATGATCGAGGACATCTCTTCATAGAGTCTGTCCTGCATCTGTTTTCCTATTTCCAGAGGGACCTGAACAAATTTAACTGCAACAACATCACTCTTAGGCAAGATCTCAAACCAGTAGATCAGATCTGAATCATCTGCAGCAGCCTGACGATCCATGACAGCCAGAGTCTGGTTCATCATTTCCCGCCAGGATTTGATCCGAGTGCTTATCTCAGCCAAACCCGACAGCTTGTCGTCGTCCAGCTCATCCAGTGCTTTCTCAACATCACGAACCAGGTTAAGCAATTTTGTCAATGCTGTTGTCAGCGTGTACCATTCGCCTCGCACTGGTGCAAAAACATCTTTTTCCTGAGTGTAAAGTTCTTTGTAGGTAAAGGTAGCCCGCTCAACATCACGCTGACGGCTGGCTTTGAATTCTGTAAAAAATGCAAGGAGTAGTTTATTTATCTCAACCACATCGCCTTCCAGTTGATCCAGATATCCGGTAATGCCCTGTTTCTGACCATCACCCAGAGGAACCATCAAATGCTTAAGCTCGATGTCCAGACCACTTTTACTGCGACCTTTGTAATAGAGTTGATCCATTTGGATGCGCAGGCTTTTATAGGAAAATTCCGAGGCAAAGAACTGGTAAGCCGTTTTTTCCAGTAGCTGGGCTTCATCGACTATCAACCGTTGGTAGCTCGGTAAAATTCCATGATCAGAGGCAGCATCCGCCAATAGCAGTGAATGATTGACAACCACCAGGTCTGCTTTAGCCGACTCCTGCCGTAGCTTGCCCAGATAACAGAAGTCATTTGGTGCACATACCTGGGTTGTGCAAAAACCCGGTTCGCTATTCAGTTTTGACCAGACCAAAGCGTGCCCAATAGTATGGAAACCATTGTGTTCGTCAATATCCCCGGTGAGTGTTTCATGTGCCCACACAACCAGGGTCTGCAGTCCTTCTTTCTCGCGACGATTAAAACGCCAGGCAATATCACGCAAACCGCGTTGCCACTTCGTCTTACATAGATAATTATTGCGACCCTTCAAAAGTAAAGCCCGAAGTGGAAGTCCCAGTTTTTCTTGAATGAACGGAATCTCTTTATGGAAGAGCTGATCCTGAAGATTCTTGGTATTACAACTGATGAAGACCGGTTCATCTTCATTCAATTCGTGGCGAGTCAATACAGCTGGGATAGCATAGGCCAGACTCTTCCCCACACCGGTCCCGGCTTCTGCCACGAGGAATTCATCATTGCGCATGGCTGTCTGGATATCCTGAGCCAAAGCAACCTGGGTTGCTCGTGGTTCATAAGACTCCAGATGCTGCGAGAGCAGGCCATCCTCTGAAAATATTTGCTCAAGATCGGGATACGATCCATCTGTCGTGTGGTGTCTGATGTTAGGTTTATTCGGCAACGGAATCCGGGGATATTTTTCCAGCTCACCCAAATTGCGCCCGCTGGCAGTCCAATCCAGCATGCGTCGATATAGCGTTTCATTCGGCAGATCGGTTCCGTCCATGACTTTAACCAGAACTTCCAGAACTTCATTGGGAATTCGATGCATTTCAGAGAGCAGGATCAAGAGAATGTCTGCGACCAGATCTGCATCGTAGTCTGCTCGATGGGCACCTTCTTTTGACAATCCATAGAATTCTGCCACTGTGCCCAATTTATGATTGATCATATCATAACGCATGGTCCTGACCAGGCTCAAGGTATCCATCAGATCATTATTTAAAGGGATACCATCAATATCTTCCCGTTTGACATTAAGAAAGTTATGATCAAAGTAGATGTTATGAGCTACCAGGGGATGATCACCCAGAAAATCATAAAGGTCATCCACAATCTCTTCAAAAGTGGGTGCATCCTGGACCATCTCATCAGTGATACCGGTCAGCTTCTGAATAAATTTCGGGATCCTGACAGGTGGTTTGATAAACTGCTGAAAGCGTTCCGCAGGAACACCATCGACCACTTTTACGGCACCAAATTCAATTACATAATCTTTATTGGGATCCAGTCCAGTTGTTTCAAGATCAAATGAAACAAAGGTTCCCAGGCCAATGCCCTGTAAATATTCAGCAAAACTCATAAATCGTTTAATTCCTGCAATTCTTTTAAATCATTCACTTCTAAAATCATAAATCGTTAATCCTCTTTCTTCAGCAACCCATAGATTAAGTCGTGGGCACCTGATAAACCAGAAATCCAAAAACCGCCTAAAGCCCTGCAAAAGCCCGGGTCACATCTAAAAGGATTCTAGGTTTTTCTCGGGCAACGGTAGTAAATATCTTGAGCAATGTGCGGTCCTGTTCCTTTGTTTTTGAAAGCCTTAATGCGATCCTGTCAAGTTGTTCATCTGATATGTCATAGATGGTCTCGGAGATACGATGGAGCGCCTCGTGGTTCTTGCCGCCTGCTTTGCGCCATCTTTTTGGGTATTCTTCGAGGCCTTTTATGCTGACATCTCCTGCTGCAAGTGCTTCTGCTGAAACCTCACCGGCAATCTTACCGGCGTGCATGCCGGATACAATGCCTCCTCCAGAAACTGGATTCACCATGCGGGCTGCATCTCCGGTCAACATGATCCCATTTCCAGTAATCCGCTTCAGGGTCTGGGCAATGGGTACACCTCCACAAACACTGGTCAACACGGTGGCCTGGGGATACTGTTCTTTCAGGAAATTGTGAATCAGATCGTGGGAATTATAATCTTTTGACAAAGTTCCGTTCACTCCCAGCCCGATGTTTGCCATGCGATCACCTTTTGGAAATACCCAGAGGTAGCCACCTGGAGCCCAATTACTGCCAACATAAAAATCAATCATTTCCTGATCGATATCAATGTTGCCAACAGTGACCTGGTAACCGGATTCTATATCCCTCAGCTTAATAGCGGACCGAATTCCGGCCATTCGACCAACTCGAGATTCAACACCATCAGCTGCTATTACCAGTTTAGCCCTCAAACTGCGTGGTTCGCCCATGTACTGGTAATGAACACCACAGACAACATCATCTTCAATGATCAAGCCATCAACATAGGCTCTGGTCTGGATCTCAACACCAGCCTGACTGGCTCGATTGGCCAGAGCATAATCAAATATGCGCCGATGCAGGATATAGCCTGAGCCAGGTGATCTGAAATCAATTTCGGTATTATTCGGAGAACGCATCCTGATTTTTGAAATCGTGGCAGCGATCCATTCCGGCCGCGGCTCCATGAACTGCCGCAACCCCTCATCACTGACGGCCTCCCCACATCTAACCGGGTAACCAATATCCCGATCTTTCTCCAGCATAATGGTTTTGAGTCCCTTGGATGCAGCGGCATGAGCTGCCATGGAACCGGCAGGTCCACCACCAACGACGATCACATCATAATCAGTCATTTTTATCCTCCGGCTTGTTGTCGCTACTCAGAACATCTATGGGGCAGACCCAGATACAGATATCACAATCGATACAGGTCTCATGAATAATTGAGATATCAGCTTCGCGCAATTCGATAGCATCTACGGGGCAGACCGCCACACAAGTGCCGCAAAAATCACATCGGTTTTCTTTTATAAGGATCATAATAAGCCCCTTTTATAAACATTGAATTTGCAGCCCAAAGCTACAGATTCTTCAATAATTCATCACCTTCATATTGGCGGGTTAAAATAGGAAAGGCCACACCAATCTAAATGATAATATACAATATTCGATCATATTTTTTTTTGTAAGAAGAACTGAGGGTGCGTTAATATCCCAAGCTACACCATGTCTGATTACATAAAATCAATAACGTCCCGCGCTTGAGCGGCTTCTGTATGATTTATCCTTTTGTACAAACACTGTATCCTGAGACATCATTTCAGCTAACCAATCCCTTTGTGTGAATCAGGTTGAAGCCATTGTTATACGCATGTTCGACCAATCAACATTAAATATGTAGTGGTTTTCGTAGACACCACTTCTGGTAGGTGAGCCTCTTGAACAATCAATCCTCCTCAGCCATCACTTCGGTAAGAAGTTCACTTTCGCCAAAGTCCCAATAGGATTTTCCGGTCCACACCTCAGGAAGTAGCAGGTAACAGTGATTAGGGTCAGCCCCTTCCAACTTAATGGCTACCAGTGTTTGCTCTCCTACAACTTGATAACCCCGATATTGGAAGTGCTTCCCACGTCTCAGTTTCCTGAAAGGTTTAATAGATTCATCCAGAGCGTCTCCAGGCTCTATATAGCATTCAAGTGATTTGGTGTTCACGGTATAGGTACCATACCTGTCCATGTGGCCGATATTTCGAAAATATTGACCAGCGCTATAATCACCAATAATGTCAAAACTTGTGATATTCTCATAAGTCATCACTCCCAACCTGATAACCATAAGAAATATTATACCTAATGTGGTGAGGGTTATTGATATTAGCCAGCAACCACCAAATCCAGTGAGACAACCTCCTCCTGGTGCGGCACCCTGTCCATTGCCAGACCCCTGTTTGCCATCCCGCCATTTCGCTTCAGCAATTTTGGCTGCCGCTAAATCTTTTTGATATCTACTTCCACCACCATCACCGTCACTACCGCCTATTCCCGTCACAATCTGTTCCCCAAATATTGTATTTTTTTCTTGTGTCGTAAGTCTACTTCTACAATCCGCTATCCTTATCGATGCCTAAGCAGATGCTCGCATTGCGTATAACGCCCCAGGCTTTTGCTGCACGCAAATACACTCTCGCGAAGTAAGCCTATGATTCTATTGCTAGTCTTTGTTGTCAACTCAGCTCCTCTTGGTATGTCAGCAACAAGCCTTTGTTCAAGTAAGCCGCTCCGCGTCGGAAAAGCAATTCTCCGGTCTTGACTGATAAGAGTAACAGGCTAATATACGTTTCCATATCCCGCATGGTGCAGGAAAATGAAATCTAAGGAAGCGTATGATGACCAAAGACACACCGTAATTCTTGTTATTTGTGATTAAAGTATCATATTACCAGCGATAATTGAGAACTGGTCGTGATGATTACTGAAACTAACTTCATGATAAACAATGACTTCTTATCAATCCCCTTATAACAACCGCGCCTTATCGAACCTAATATTGTTAGAAGGCTTTATTCGATGATATCCAAATTCTCATTTACCTCATATATCAACTTGAGCTTTGTCATTCCACGTATGTTAGCAACAAATTCTACATATTTATCAGACAATACAGGGACGAATTCCATGAATACAAATAATGGTTGTCCTTCATCTATCGTTTTATGTTCATCTGATTTCATCAAGATGAATTGCAAGTTATGCGAGGCATGACCTAACCTGCGAGTTTCTTCTACTTTATTAAGGACTGACAGACGGATCAGCTCCAATATTGTTTCATGAATGTATGCGAGCACTGACATTTCAACTATTGTAAGCTCTTTTAAAAACTTGGGCAACCGGTTACCATAACGCGGTTTAGTTATGTTATCATCAGCGTACTCAATCATTCCCAGTTTGGAATATTTTAAAGCTTTTCTCGGCAATTCTACTTCCAAACAAGCGTCTGATAAAACGGATTTATACATACTAACTGCAGTGTTTGCTAATGTTACACAAAGAGTAGATCTTAGGCGAAATGACTGAAAGACGAAATAAACGAAATTTAAATAATTTATTCTATGTTTCAACATCTATGGTCGTTCTAACGCTTCACATCACCGGCAGCAAAAAGCGGTGTGGCTGGAGCGCAGCGGAAGCCACGCCGCTTTTTGCTGTCCGAGTGCAAGTGATTGTTATGCAGTTTTGAAAATCGATCCGACACCATGATTCTGGTTTCCATAAAATTTAGCTCAATTTCAATTGATCACGAAACGCCTGCCGGAATGGTGTGTAGTTATCAGATCCATATCCAGCATTGTAGATAGCAAACGCAATTACGGCAAAATTACGCTGTCTTTTGTGAATTTCTTCTCGATATAGTTTCGCTACGCGATCTGCAGGATTCATAAATGCTCCGCAACCAAAAGCTTTAAAGATAACATGATTTATATTTTGATCCATTAGAGTATCTAACTGGGCGGCGATACGTTGTCGCATACTTGATTCTGAGAACTGTGAGCCATCACGTAAATCCTGTGCTGAGGCCCTAAGTTCAAAGAATGGAAAAACCTCATCGTCTGCTAACCATACATATCCCAAATCGGGACGAGAACGCTTTTCCGGTCCTCGAATACACACTCGTGGATGCGTTGAATCAAGATAGACCTTGCCTTTTTCCGCTGACAAGAGTGAAGTCATTTCTGGAACATATCGGTCAAGGCTGGCATCGTACTCGTCAGCGTTGACATGAAAATGGCAATCAGTGCGACGAAACATATATTCTTCTTGGGCAACAGTACCTTCTACATATGCTCCTCCAGGAACAAAAGCATTTGCCATGTTTAATACAGCGAAGCATTTGCCATACTTTTTGGTCATTGAATGTGTGACTTCACCCCAATCTCCGCTCACTACATGGACATGCTGAGAATCTGTGCTCAAATCCCGAGTGTCGAACCAACGCTGAAGATTTGTCTGTGCGAGCAGGTGATACTTATTCGGTAGATCCGCGTTTGCAAAGCGATCTAGTGTTTCCTGGAGCACATCCCTACGCCGCACCATTTCAGGATGTTTTGGATTGTAACGTGGGTCGATGTAGTCGTCTTCAGATAGTAGTCGTCGGCCTGGCATAAACGTCTCCGTTCGTATTCAATTTCTGCTAGTAAGAAGTGTGATTTGCACTGTATAACGTCCTGAGTCTGAGCTGCTTCGCACAATATTTTCATTTTGTATAAACACTGTATCCCTGTAATCCCTTACCCATAACCGCTAATCTGTTGTGAGTCAGCTCTAAACTTTTGTTCAAGTAAGCCGCTCCGCGGCGGAAAAGCAATTCTCCGGTCTTGACTGATAAGAGTAACAGGCTAATATACGCTTCCATATCCCGCATGGTGCAGAAAAATGAAATCAAAGGAAGCGTATGATGACCAAAGACACACCGTAATTCTTGTTATTTGTGATTAAAGTATCATATTACCAGCGATAATTGAGAACTGGTCGTGATGATTACTGAAACTAACTTCATGATAAACAATGACTTCTTATCAATCCCCATATAACAAGCGCGCCTTATCGAACACCAGAATAGAAATGACCCATCTGCTGGCTCTTCTGAGAGCTGGGGTAATATGGGGTCATGTCTATCCTAATTTGTTAGATGCTCATTTTTCCAGTATTTCAATAAATTCTCGCACAGTGATAATATCTATCCCATCTACTTCCTCAATGTCCAACAAATCACGATCGCCACTCACTATGTACAGTGCTCGTCCACTTAAGGCACAATTAACAAACACATCATCATCTGGATCTCTAGATAGTTTTGTATTGTGATGGGGATGAATTAAAGTGGCACTTTTTACTAGTAGACTTAAAAACGCTTCAACAAGCTCGCTATTTGAATTCTTCACCTTATTGAGCATTCTGTATAAGACATCTTCATACTCATCAATGATTTCTGGACTGCAAATAAGCTCATACGAGTTCATCTTCCAATAGTCTAGCACTTTTCTGGGATTCCCCCCAAAGAGAACACCCGATATAACTACATTTGTATCAATTACGATTCGCACGAGCTGCTCTTGACTCTTTTATTGCTTCTGCAACATCTTCTTCAGTCAGATCAGAATCTTTCATGATTTCATCAGCAAGTTTAATAATCCGATCGAATTCCTCACGTTTTGGTCTTTCGATTGGCTTCATAAGAATGCTCTCACCATCTTGAACAACTATCAGTTTTGATCCACCTCTTATGTTTAACTTTTTCCGCATACTTGCAGGAATTACAACTTGCCCTTTAGTGGACATACTTGTTATTTCAACTGTACTCATTTTCAACCTCCCTTTTTAACAAGGTAGGATATTCCTACTCTTTGCGCAAGATGTTTTTCTGATGCATCTAACGCCCTCTTATGTTAAATCCCTAGAATAAACTCCCATGAGTCCTTTCTGTTTTTGATCCAACCCACCACTCTCTTATTAGCAGACCATAAATTGGCTGCACATCCGCCTTTAGCTGGATTGGGGCGGGACGCAGTCTCTCACGGTAGGAACGCCGGTTACCCAGCGCCCCCCGCACAGTCCCGGACGTGAAGTTTTCCCTCATCCGTTTCCTCAGTTGTACTCGCTTTCGCGCAAGTCCAATTCTGTTAAGCAACAGATGGCTTGTTTGCTATTCCCCGCAGTGAGGTTGGCTTATGTTCATCCGATCCTACTTGTCCGGCATAAGTTTCCTTTGCGAGCTGCGTACTTCTGTCAGGTCCTTCCCCGTGTGGCTGGCTTTCCCAACCGCTGAGTACTATGCCTGATAAGACACCCCAGGAGCTTATAGAGTTCGGATTCAAGTATGAATCTTCTCTCCCACCTGATCCTTGGTGCTCCCACAAATGGGCAGGTTCCAGTTTAGCTCTGTTTCCGAGTTTCCTCTTCATTGCCTAAATAACTGTATACCTTTCTTTTGCTGTCACCTTTACAGGAACTCGTTGGGGCTTCCCGAGTTCTACAACATATCTCTTTCTGCATGCCACGGCCTGAGGACTCCGGCGGATCTTCACATCCAAGCCATTCTGGATGGTCTTGTGTTGCCTTCGGTGTACGTTAAAACCCTCGGCATCCGCAACAAACGCAATCTCGAAGCTGTACCAGCTCTTCAGGGAGCGCGATCTCCCCTGCAGCCTACAGAATTCCCTGTGTACGCTTCACCTGTGAGCATAATGCAAGGTAATTCTCTTATATTTAGTCCTCTTGATTTTAAAAAACCAAAATCAAATTGCTTGTTAAATGCTGTTGCACCCAATAAATATTTATCCAGAATTGTTTGAACCTCTGGCAATATTACTGATAAGTCATTGGCCAATAAAACATCTTCATATTTCAAATCAGAATTTTGAAATATCCAACCATAGGGCTTTTTAGCATGGTTTTTCCCAAAACCATTTTCTTTTACAATTGCATCATACTCATTAGTAATAATTCCTGTTTCTAAATTCAATCCAACAATTCCTATTTCAACAATAAGTCCTCCTTGATTCTGGAAACCTGATGTCTCTTAATAAATTGTCCTTCGTTGAATCTATTGAACTTACAAGCACAACATACTGGTAACATACCGGTAGCCTCTTGAGCGATGCGTTTTGCGGGAGTTGGATAGGAAACTTTTGTAAAAAGAAAACCCCAAACTGTTGAAGTCAGGGGCTTGTGTAGTTTCGGTTCAGCTTCGGCTAGCGAATCAAAACAGCTTTCTGAACAGCTCTAAACTCGGGTGTCGAGAAGGAGATCAGATAGACTCCACTTGCCGCTTGTTTCCCGTGATGGTTCAGCCCGTTCCATTGCAGTGAGTAGTAGCCAGCTGGTTTAGCTGATTCTTGATACGTCCAAATATTTCTTCCAAGGATATCATAGATCGTGAAGGTCACATCCGTAGTCTTTGGAAGCTCGTACTGAATAGATGTACTTGGATTGAAAGGATTAGGATATGCAGGAAACATTTGAGCAATATCTGGAGTTAACCTGCCAGGAGGATAGATGGGGAGTAAATTATGTAAATTGTAAACAAACATTGTGTCAGGAGTAACAACAACTGCATATTGATCATTATGTTTTATACCCCTTATATCCAGATGTTGTGCAGAATATACTTTTTGGATAGTCCAAAATTCATCCCTTTGAAAGAAATAGAGACTATCTGTATCATATACCAACAAATGGGTATCACCCCCTGCTATTCCTTCAAATTCATCGGTCTGAAATACATCAAATTGAGATTCATTCGCCTGGTGCAAATGCCCTACTGAATCCAATGACCAAAATTCCAGCTGGTTATCTCTGTTTAAGGAGACAATGTGATCACCCCAATTTTCGATCTCCTCAAGAGTGAAATCCGGGAGAGAATCTAACATGATTGGGTTTGAGGGGGTTGACAAATCCCACACATATGCCATTCTTCCTGCTCCTAATACTAAGTTGGGATAAGAAGGTTGCACTAAAATGTCTGAGTATCCAGATGTCTGCGAGTGGATGTACAGTTGAGCAATATTATCTGGGTTGGAATAATCGATAATCTCAAAAACCGGATGGTTTAAGCCTACGCCACCAAAAGGATGAATACCACAAGCAATCAGGATATGGTTCTTGACGGTGAAATTGTATGGTAATACCTCTGGCTTGTAGCCTGCAGATAAATTTTGTGGATTAAATGGATTTGTTAGGGTATACTCCGCTATAGAGTCAGATCCGAAGTACGCATAAATTGAATTCCCATCGATTGGTAAATGATATTGGACACCTTGATATCCGTTGAGAACCTCATTCAATTCCAGTCCAGACTCATTGATTTGAACCGCAAATAGACCGTTCGCCCAATCAGAAATATATATGAACTGACCATATATGCATATTGCTGATTCTGTACCTGAAAATGGAATGGTTAAACACGTAAAGATTTGTACTTCTTTTGCGATTCCTAAATACCCTTCTGTTGAAACCTGATTCGAATATCCTGATAATAAATCAGCATGATCTCTGAATTTTACCTTGTAATATGCCAAATATGGACCGTTTTGCTGGTGCCCAAAGGATTCATCAGTATACTCATCTATTGTCCCAGATGTAGCAATCGTTGTCCAGTTTTGAATTATTGTATGGTAACGATCATTTGTCACAATTTTTCTAAAGACAATTATCTCTTCTACATCAGGATCCGCATTTGAAATACATAACACGGGATGATTATTCGTATAATCACATATTGTGATTGTGGGGTCTAAGGGGGGTAGGACTGCGGACAATGATTGATACACATTGACAACTCCAGCTCCCATCCCTTCACTCGGATTAATTGGTGTCGCATTGTCAGTCAGAAGTGATTCCACTTCATCTCGGGACAAAGTTGAATCCAAGGAAAGGATTAATGCTGCGGTGGCAGCAACCACAGGTGAAGAAATAGAGGTTCCACTGACGACAGTGTGAGTTGTATCTGTAAAAGCACAATACCAATCAACACCTGGGGCAGCTAGTGCAATTGAATCACCATAATTTGAGAAATCTGCTCTTAGCCATTCTCTTTCATCTAATTCGGTCGCACCGACGGCGATCACATATGGAGAATTTGCAGGAGCAACTACATCCTCATCTCCAAAATTTCCAGCCCCTGCTACGATAACTACTTCGTTTGGTATGACGCAATACTCTATAACATCTACCCATTCTTGCTGTTGCTCCATGTTGAGGTAACCAAATTGTCGACTGATATTAACAATTCGAACATCTCTTGAGCAAAGGTATTGGAGAGCATCGACTGCATCACTAACATTATATATCTTACATTGAATAAAAGGTGTCGGTATAGAATTCGGGCTCCACCCACCAGCTATTCCAGCAACATCAATGCTATCATTTGTCGCTGCACAGATGACACTAGTAACAAAGGTACCGTGGCCACCACCTGTTAGCACATTATTTGTATTAGCCACAAAATTCCAACCGTAAAAATCATCAACAAAACCATTGCCATCATCATCAATCCCATTAGAATCAGCGGGAGTGAGAAGGCCATCACTATTTATGTCCTCCCCAGGGTTAATAACTGCAGACGCTGCTAGCTGTGCATTAGTATAATCACACCCATCATCAATAATTCCAATTGGATTATGATATCCAACAGTTAAGTCCCATCCTCGATATATACCACACCCATGTAATTTGTCAAAATAATTAACATTTTGTGCAGGATCATTTGGCTCGACTAAGGGGGTCGAAATAAAGTCTGCATGAACACCTGCAATCCCATTAATTGTCGAATATTCCATAATTAGAGTATCCATTGATCTTGATGTATCAATTTTAAAAAAAATAAAATGCCGACCAAAGGGTGCTGTTGTATCTGCAAATAAGAATTGAAATTCGTTAACTTGATATTCAACATTTAGGCTATCGATAATTGTATTTCCTGTAATCAATCTATCACCTTTTGTTATCCAACTGGAAATATTAGTTGGAGTCTGATCGTAAGAAATTACAAATCGATCCTTAGAATAATCATTTGCCTCAATTATGGGACAAAGCACAAAAAACATCACAAATAAAATTATCATGTTATGTCTCCTATTATGATATAAAATGTATTTCACTAAGTTGCTGATTTCAAGACTCAAAAAGACCAAGTGGTTATTCCGGAAGTATCGGACACCTGTTCCGGTTTTTGTCGGACACCGGATTCGCCCCTGTTCAGGTCGAGCTAGTTTAAGGCGAGGTGTCCGAGAGACCTACCCTGTTTTTGAGTTTTCTCATAGAATCTACTCCTTTCAGTTCTAATCTATGTGCATTGTGAATGACCCTGTCCATGATGGCATCCGCCAGGGTCGGGTTTTTAAAGATACTGTACCATTCTTTCACCGGTAATTGGCTGGTCAAAATGTGACTGCCGGTCCCTGATCTTTCTTCTATAATTTCTAATAGTTCCTGAGCCTGTGGTGTCGAGAGTGAACTGAGACCAAAATCATCCAGTATGAGCAGATCATAACGAGCCATTCGTTTTATCCACCTAGTATAAGTCCCTTCAGCTCTGGCCAGGGCCACATCAGTAATGAGCGGTGGTATTCTGGTGTAATAAACAGAGTATCCCGACATGACAGCCTGATTACCAAACACACAGGCCAGATAGGTTTTACCTGCTCCGGTGGGTCCCGTGATAATGACATTCTGATGCTGCTGTATCCAGTTGTTCTGGAGCAGGCCTTTTACCACTGATCTCTTGAGATTACGATCTTCTCTATAATCAATATCCTCTGGAAAGACAGGCTTAAACTTCATTCGTGAAGCGCGTAGCATCCGTTTGGTCCTGCGGTTGTTTCTGTCCAGAACTTCTCTATCAATGAGATAAGTAATCCGTTCTTCAAAACTCATGTCAGCATACTGGTTTGGCTGTTCCATCTGTTCCAGAAGCGCTGCTTTCAAGCCGTTGAGCTTTAACTGCGAGATCTGATCAAGTGTATGGTCTATCATATCATCCTCCTCACTGGTAGCACTGCTGACCACGAACATTCTCATGGTGACTGTCAGGAGGGGTCATCTCCAGAGGTTCATCCAGGGCCTGGCTATACGTCTTGTTGCTTAATATATTCTTGAAGTTTTTAACCCGGTAAAGCTTCAACTCCAGCATCCGTTTCGAGACTGCTTCAACTCTTGAGTTATCCTCACCCTTAGCTCTGGACAAGATT
>JAYEKW010000005.1 GCA_034716895.1 Candidatus Neomarinimicrobiota bacterium | reverse complement strand
ATCCCTTATCAACGCTACTGTTGGCTGGGATTCATGAGATATTGATCATCTCAACACCTGAAGATCTCCCACGATTTGAACAGCTTCTAGGCGATGGCAGTCGTTTTAACGCGACATTTTCATATGTAGTGCAGCCAAGTCCTGACGGATTAGCTCAAGCCTTTATTTTAGGTGAAGAATTTATCGACGACGATGATGTCTGTCTGATCCTGGGAGACAATATCTTCTTTGGCCATGGTCTCATCGATATGCTCAAGGAAAGCACCCGGATCGTAGCTGACGAGGGTGATGCAGTGGTTTTTGCCTATCATGTTGAAGACCCTCAACGTTATGGTGTGGTAGAATTTGAAGAATCTGGAAAAGCTTTATCCATCGAAGAAAAACCGGCAGACCCTAAAAGTAATTATGCTGTGGTTGGTCTCTATTTTTACCCCAATTCAGTGGTTGACGTGGCAAAAAATATAAAGCCATCAGCCCGAGGTGAACTGGAGATCACATCAGTCAATCAACATTATCTGGAAGCCGGGGACCTGCAGGTTCAGATCATGCAACGTGGTTTTGCCTGGCTGGACACAGGCACTTTTGACTCCCTGATGGAAGCCTCTCAGTTTGTCCAAACGCTGGAGCGCCGCCAAGGCCTGAAGATTGCTGATATTGAAAACTTGTAGTCGAAAGTCTGAATGTCAAAAGTCTCTAATTTCGAAGATCTACGAATCTGGCAAGAGGCTAGAGTGTTAGTTCGGGAGGTCTATACATGTGTAGGTAAAAGTGCAAATGTAGCTAAAGATTGGGGCTTTCGAGATCAGATCCAGACAGCAGCTGTTTCGATTATGAATAACATTGCCGAAGGCTTTGAACGTTCCTCTGATAAAGACTTTGCTCGATTTCTTGATATTGCCAAGGTCTCTTGTGGCGAAGTCCGTAGCATGCTTTATTTGGCAGAAGACTTAGAGTATATTGCCTCCACCGATTCAGCAAAATTACGAGAAAAGGCTGTGAATATTTCTAAAGGGATTGCCGCTCTAACTAAACATTTACGCCATTAAGCAAGGAATTTCCCATGACTACCTTCGACTTTAAGACCTTTGACTTTGGACTGATCCATGAAATTTAAAGTAACCCCACAACAAATCCCTGACGTTCTATTAATTGAGCCAACAGTCTATAACGATGACCGGGGCTATTTTAAAGAGAACCATAATCAGCGGGATTTTGAAGAATTTTTGCCAGGTGTCCGGTTTGTTCAATCCAATGAATCTCTTTCCAAAAAAGGTGTTATCAGGGGACTGCATTTTCAGCGGGCACCTCATGCTCAGGCAAAGCTGGTCAGAGTTGCCCTTGGAACTGTCTGGGATGTAGCCATAGATCTGCGACAGGATTCACCCACATTCAAGCAATATGTATTTGCTGAGTTAAGTGCTGAGAATCACCGTCAATTCTTCATTCCCGCCGGTTTTGCTCATGGATTTATTGTGATCAGTGATAGGGCCATTGTCCAGTACAAAACGGACGCTTTTTATTGCGCCGAAGCGGATGGCGGGATTTATCCCTATGATCCTGATTTGAATATTCCCTGGCCGTTGCCAAAAATGGAGCACTTATTATCTGAAAAGGATCTATTATTACCTGCTTTATCAACCCTGGGATTAGAACAAAACTGAAACAACAGGAATACACAATCACAAACCCACCCAGTCTTGATTCAGGCCACCCAATAATGCAAATTAACTCATCAAACTCACTTAACCCACTTAACCCATTAACCCATTAACCCATTAAACTCACCAAACTCATAACATCCCACGGGAATTACTAATATGACAAACCTAACCCAACACCCACAGTCAATCACTTTGACTGAGCGCGAAGTTAAAAATGGTCATAAAGCTGCTGTCCTCTGGTTTACCGGTCTCTCCGGATCCGGGAAATCCACACTAGCCATGGCGCTTCAAGAAAAATTGTTTCGTCTGGGTTGTCAGGTCACCGTTCTTGATGGCGACAATGTCCGCCAGGGGCTTAATGCTGGTCTTGGATTTAGCGCCGAGGATCGTATTGAAAATCTCCGTCGAGTAGCTGAGGTGTCCCGGTTATTTGCCGAATCAGGGTTTATCGTGTTGACCTCCTTTATTTCACCTTTCCAGCAGGAGCGGGATCGGGCAAAAAGCATTGTTGCCCCGCATCATTTTTATGAGATCTATATCCAGGTCGATTTTGATATTGCAGAACAACGTGACCCGAAGGGTTTGTATAAAAAAGCACGAGCGGGTGAGCTTAAGGAATTCACGGGTTTGGACTCACCTTATGAAGTTCCAAAGCAGCCCGATCTGGTCATTTCCAATTCAACTCAAAGTATTAAGTCGGGTGTTGATCAGCTATTGGAATTCCTGAAGGATAAGGCGATTATTTAGACGTTAGTATTTTTGGTGAAACACTTATAAGTCCCGTCTTCATGTGAGGTACTGATGCGGCGATCTCAAAATTGCCACTAGACCTGAAGATTTATCCATCGTAGCAGAGGCGCAGATGGATTGCTTCGTCGTTACACTCCTCGCAAAAAAAGGAAGATCCTGGGGGCCAGAAATCACCTGCAATCAATAGTTTCAACTCACGCTTTCCCCGGTTAATATGCAGTAATGAGAGACACACCGAATGAAAGAAATAATTTGATATTGGTATTGTATGAAATCGACTGAATCTTACAAATTGACAAACCTTCAGGAATTGGAGTCTGAGAGTATTCACATTATCCGGGAAGTGGCTTCGGAGTTCGAAAACCCGGTTATGATGTATTCCATAGGTAAAGACTCCTCGGTCATGGTGAAGCTGGCCCAGAAAGCCTTCGCACCCGGCAAGATTCCTTTCCCCCTGTTGCATGTTGATTCGCACTGGAAGTTCAAAGAAATGATCGCCTTTAGAGATACTTTTTGCTCCGATAATAAAATTGATCTCATCGTTTATAAGAATGAAGAAGGTGTAAAAAACGGAATAGGTCCGTTTACCCATGGTAGCAAGATTCACACAGATACCATGAAAACTCAGGCTTTGCTCAAAGCATTGGATCAGCATCGATTCGATGCGGCCTTCGGAGGTGCTCGCCGGGACGAAGAAAAGTCTCGTGCTAAAGAACGAATTTTCTCATTTCGAGATAGCTTTCATCAATGGGATCCTAAAAATCAACGTCCTGAGCTATGGAATCTATACAATACTGAAGTCCGTAGAGGCGAGAGCATTAGGGTCTTCCCGATCTCAAATTGGACCGAATTGGATGTATGGCAGTATATTCGACATGAGCAGATTCCCATTGTTCCGCTCTATTTTGCCAAACCCCGTGAAGTAGTGGATCTGGATGGTCAGCTCATACTGGTAGATGATGACCGCATGCCGGCAGATGTGGCCGCTCGCAAAAAAATACGCACCGTTCGCTTCAGAACCCTGGGCTGCTACCCTCTCACCGGAGCTGTAGAGTCCGAAGCAGATACTATTGAGAAGATCATCGAAGAAATGATGACCGAAACCAGATCCGAACGTACCACCAGAGTGATCGATTTTGATCAAGATGGATCTATGGAGCAGAAGAAGCGGGAGGGGTATTTTTAATTTGGAAGTTTGGAAGTTTGGAGGTTGGGAAGTTTGGGAAGTTGGGATGTTGGTTTTAGCTAAGGAATCTAGGGATAATGGCAACTCATAAAGAGCTCGATGTTTGGAAGGATTCCATAGAATTTGTTACAAGAATCTACTTGCTGACTAGCGATTTTCCTGATTCTGAGCGATACGGACTCGTTTCTCAGATGAGACGATCTGCAGTCTCAATTCCTAGCAATATTGCTGAGGGGGCATCACGTGGTAGCAATAAAGAGTATGTTCGATTTATTAATATTAGTCTTGGTTCATTATCTGAGCTTGAAACACAAATCATTATTGCTAAAAAATTGGAGTATCTCTCATCAACTGACATTATTGATGACCTTGAAAAGATCCAAGCAATGTTATATAAATTACGCAATTACCTAAAATTAAATTCTTAATGGAATCTGTGAATACTATGGCTACAAATAACCTCCAAACCTCCAAACTTCCAAACCTCCAAACCCAAGGAATCGAAGATTTTCTCGCCCAAGATGAAAGAAAAGACCTCCTCCGCCTCCTCACAGCTGGCTCTGTGGATGACGGAAAATCAACCCTCATCGGTCGTTTGCTTCATGATTCAAAAAAACTGTATGATGATCAGTTGGCCACTCTGGAGCGGGATTCAAAACGGGTGGGGAATGCCGGTGAAGAAATTGATTACGCTCTTTTGCTGGATGGGCTGAAGGCTGAGCGTGAGCAGGGGATAACCATTGATGTGGCGTATCGATATTTCTCCACTTCAAAGCGTAAATTCATCATTGCGGATACGCCGGGACACGAGCAATATACACGCAATATGGTCACGGGTGCTTCCACAGCCCACCTGGCCATCATTCTCATCGATGCCCGTAAAGGTGTGATTACCCAGACCAGGCGTCATTCATTTTTGATCTCACTTCTGGGTATTAAGCACGTGATCGTGGCAGTGAATAAAATGGATCTGGTAGAGTATGACCAGGGGGTGTTTGAAGCGATTCGAGATGACTATCTGGAATTTACCACGCGGTTGGATATCCCAGACATCCAGTTTGTACCCCTTTCGGCCTTGAAAGGTGACAATATTGTTGACCCAGGTGAGAACATGTCCTGGCATCACGGTCCTAGTATCATGAACTTGCTGGAGACTATTCCCATCTCAGCTGATCGAAATTTTGTCGATTTCAGGTTTCCCATTCAATATGTCTCACGACCCAACTTGAATTTCCGAGGTTTTGCCGGACGTCTGTCCTCTGGAATCCTCCGCAAGGGCGATGAAGTGATTGTCCTGCCGTCGGGGAAATCCAGTACTGTCAAATCGATGGAGTCAATGGGCCAAGAGGTAAAGTTTGCTTTCCCGCCCCAGAGTATCATGCTGACCCTGGAGGATGAGATCGATATCAGTCGGGGAGATATGCTGGTTCGTCGGAATAATCAACCCCAGGTGGAACGTCATTTTGAAGCCATGTTGGTTTGGATGGATGAAGCTCCCCTTGACACGAATCAACAATTCATTATCAAGCACACGACACAGAAGACCAAAGCCAGAATAGATACAATTCGTTATATAATTGATGTCAATACCTTGCATCGATCCGAAAAATCTGAGTTTCAACTGAATGAGATCGGTCGAGTTGTCATCACATCTTCAAGACCATTATTATTTGACAGCTATCGTAAGAATCGTCAGACTGGCAGCTTTATTCTCATTGATCCATTGACCAACAATACAGTTGCAGTAGGCATGATCATTGATCGGGTCAGCTCTGAGACATTGCCTTCCAAAATCGCTTACCAGCATGGTGCAGAGATCGATAGAAGTCTAATAACCCGTGCTGAACGTCAACAACAATTCGGACAACAACCCTTGACCTATTGGATCACCGGTTTACATGCTTCAGGAAAAAATGAGTTGGCTTACGAGTTGGAAAGGGCGCTTTTTGATCAGGGTAAAACAGTCGTTGTTTTGGATGGGGCTAAATTACGATCCGGATTAAACCGTGAGCTTGGTTTCGATAAGGCAGATCGTGATGAGAATCTCAGACGGGTCGCAGAAATGGCCAAGCTTTTGAATGACCAGGGATTGATAGTAATTGCTGTTTTTATCTCACCGGATCGGGAGACTCGTCTCCAGGTTAAAGAGATCATCGGGTCGCAGACTTATAAAGAGATCTTTGTGAATACACCACTTGAGCGTTGTCTGGAGCAAGATGAAAAGGGGCTTTACCAAAAGGCTGACAAGGGGTTGCTTAAGCATTTCCCCGGAGTAGATATTTCCTATGAATCCGGTACTGCAGATATAACGCTTGAAAATACTGATACTGTGGATATCGCTGATTTGATTTAAAGGTTTGGATGTCCCGTCTCCGTTCCTACGGAACTACGCCAGGACAAGTTGGACGTTTGGGGGGTTCAGGGGGTTTCCTCCACCGTCCTCGCGAGTGAGGTACTGATGCGGCGATCTCAAAATTGCCACTAGACCTGAAGATTTATCCATCGTAGCAGATGCGCAGATGGATTGCTTCGTCGTTTCACTCCTCGCAAAGACGATCCGGGGTCTTTTCTTCATCGTGCTCATTCGTTAAATTCGTGCCCTTCGTGTCAATAAAAAAACCCCAACTCTACCGCTAATCTAAAACTACCCTCAAAGGCACTAAGCAAAAATAAATCACCATCCTCCCATACACCTTATACCCCAAAATACCCCCAAACTCATCAATAAATACCCCACAAAGCAAGAAATAACCCCTATAATCAACTTTCAACTTTCAACTTTCAGACTTT
>JAYEKW010000004.1 GCA_034716895.1 Candidatus Neomarinimicrobiota bacterium | reverse complement strand
CTGCCCATAGATGGAGATGTCATTCACTTTACCTTGATGGTCAGCCACGAATTTTTCTGACTGAACAAATAAACCACCAGAACCACAACAGGGATCGAATACTCTACCTTTATATGGTTCAAGCATTTCTACCAGTAATTCAACAACAGAACGGGGCGTATAGAACTGTCCACCTTTCTTCCCTTCAGCCAGTGCGAATTCACCCAGAAAGTACTCGAAAACATGACCTAATAGATCAGCACTCCTGGCCTTGGCATCACCCAAGGCAATGTTTCCAATGAGATCAATCATGCCACCTAGATTGGTAGGGTCAAGATTACCACGGGCATAGACTTTAGGGAGTACATCCCGGAGTGAAGGATTATCCTTTTCAATAGCATCCATGGCATCATCCACCACTTTCCCGATTTCAGGAAGTTTTGCCTGGGATTGAAGATGGGACCAACGGGCTATTTCAGGCACGAAAAAAACATTCTCAGCTTTATACTCATCCTTGTCCTCAGGATCAGCTCCAACGTAGTCTCCTTCACCACCTTTTAGCTTACCATACAGATTTTCGAAGGCATCGGAGATGTATTTCAGAAAGATGAGTCCCAGAACGATGTGCTTATACTCCGCTGCATCAATATTCTTGCGGAGTTTATCCGCAGCTTTCCAGAGCGCTGTCTCGAGTTTACCGAGAGATTGTTTTTCGATTGGTTCAGTATCCACTTCACGTTGTTTAGCCATTGAATCGCCCTTTTATGAAAATACTTGTATTGGTCTATAATAACGGTGTGTAACCGGGAGATGATTCACGATTAACAGCGTCTTGTCACCCCTTATAACACCTCATTTAATAATGGATGGATAGTATCAGGTGCTATAGTTAGAATCAAGGTTAAAATCTCTTGTGTGGATTCATTTTGAAGTACTTCAACAAAATCTGGAAACGTATTGAATCAACTTATGGGGATATATTATACCAAATTTAGTTCCATTTGCGCGTTCCAGGTAATTCTGTCAGCGTGTCCTCATTTGTCTTTGCGAGGACTGTAAGGACTGCTTGCCACGGCGTAGCCTGGAAGACATAGACAGGTGGCAATCCATCTGCGCGTCTGCTACGATGGATAAATCTCCAAGTTTAGTCATAATTTTGAGATCGCCGCGCGCTGCTCGCGAAGACACAAAACGCGCATTTAAAGCTAAAATTGGTATTATATCAACCCCCCCTTGGGTTGCTTGGCTATATCACCCCTGAACTCCCGTTTCCAAAGGAACACCGAATATCGAAGTGACCATCACATCTGAAATCGACATTCGTTAATCGATATTTTGAGTTCCACCCATCCCGCCGGATGTGTTTTCGGATAACGACACCCCTATTCAGGGCATCATTTCTCCACCTTTTTTCTCCACCACCTTTAATCTCTCTTGCAATAGTTCACTTCAAGCGATAAAATTATGCCTGATTTTGAAAAATACTGATCTGGTATGCAGATCAATGAGGCCTGGCTGGTGACGAGCGCTAATGTCATCCGGTGGGGACAATAATTGAGAGAATTGAAGAATGAAAACTGCATTAACCACACTCTTGCTCCTGCTGTCAATGAACATCATCATTGCATCACCAAAACACGAGTTCAGAGCTGTCTGGGTTTCCACTGCCTGGGGCTTGGATTTCCCCATCTTATCCTATAGTAGTGGACAGAAAGCCAATATCCGCAGTATGCTTGACAATCTGAAAGGAGCTGGCTTCAATGCAGTGGTTTTTCAGGTAAGACCCGGATGTGATGCTTTTTATAATTCAAATTATGAGCCCTGGTCACATGAGCTGAACGGTTCCGGAATACCACCCTCACCTTACTATGACCCTTTGGAATATTTCATTTCAGAAGCGCATGAACGGGGGATGGAGCTCCATGCCTGGTTTAATCCATACCGGGTCAGCACCACCAGTAATCTGTCCGGCTTACATTCCAGTCATGTTTATCACCAACATCCTGAATGGCTGTTAACCACCTCATCCCGTGCTGACTCTCAGCACAACAATGATCAATCCGGCATGTTTTCCAACACGCTGTTATCAGCCAGAGACGGTGAACGTACCAGCGTCATCCTTGATCCCGGCAAAGCTGTAGTCCGGTCGTATGTGACGGATGTATTTCTGGATGTGGTCAATAACTATGATGTTGATGGGGTTCACATGGATGATTATTTCTATCCTTATGGGGGCATGGCTGATGAAGATGCAGCGACCTTTGCCGAGGAACCCCGTGGATTCACCAACATCAATGACTGGCGCCGTGATAATGTGAATCTGCTGGTGGAGAGTATCTATGACAGCATTCAGGTGACAAAACCCTGGGTCAAGTTTGGCGTTTCACCTTTTGGTATATGGAAAAATGGAGTTCCAGCCGGCATCATTGGAACCAGCTCCTACTACGATCTTTATTGTGATCCCATTGCCTGGCTCGATGCTGGAACTGTCGATTATCTAACCCCTCAGTTGTATTGGCCCCATGGTGGTGGTCAGAACTATGCGCTGCTCATGCCCTGGTGGGCCAGCTCGGTCACAGCAGGGGAGCGGCATCTGTATGTGGGACATGCTCCCTATCGAATTTCTGATTGGCATAACTGGCCGGCAAATGAACTACCCAATCAGATCCGGCTGAACCGGGTGACAGAAAGTAGCCTGGGTAGTGTTTATTTTCGTTACAGGAGTGGAATCGTCAACAATCCCAAAGGCTTTCTTGACTCCCTGAGAAATGATCTGTACGCACATCCGGCACTGACCCCTCCCATGTCCTGGAAAGATGATATGCCACCCAATCCACCCTTAAATGTGCTGCATGTCTTTGAGGGTGATAATGTAATAACATGGGATAGACCACCTGCTGCTGCTGATGGGGATACTACTGCTGGTTATGTTTTATACGGTGCTGCCGAATTGCCAATTGATACCGAAGATGCTGCAAATATTGTGGCGATTTTAGCAGGGACAGATACAGTTTATGTAGATGAGATCACTGACTCATATCGATATGTCATTTCCAGCCTGGATAAACTGAATACTGAAAGTGCAGCCATTACCGCACAGTGGCCAGCAGACATTAAAGAGCCGACTTTAAATGCTTCCCAATTTGTGATGTCACAAAATTTCCCAAATCCATTCAATCCGATTACAACTATCAGATACAGTTTACCCCGTCAGGTAGAGGTGACGCTAGCTATCTATGACATATCTGGTCAATTGATCCAGAGACTCCTATCTGATTCACAGCCAGCGGGAAGTTATGATATCCAGTGGCAAGGAATGGATGACCACGGTAGGCAGGTAAGCACAGGAGTATATTTTTGTCGGTTGATGGTTGGAGATAATAGTAAAACGATTAAAATGCTGTATCTCCAATAAGGATCGGACTAAGCGAATTTTTTGCCGCATGTATTCGCGAGTCCTTCGATAGAGTTCAAGATGAACTCTGCGGAGTGATTTCCTTAAATTATGGGTTAAGGGCTAGAGATTTATCTGTCGTAGCAGACGCGCAGATGGACTGCCGCCCGTCTCCATTCTTTCAGTAATCCACCCTCTGGTGCCGAAACTTAGTTGTTCCCACTATTCAAGACATTATCTTTTTAGACGTAAATAAGAACAATGGCAAAGAGGCATTCTGTTATCGATTTTCAGCATTCCAATTCCCGTCGTGCATTGACCGAGGGAGAAGAGAATTATCACAAGATCATTGAGTTCGCTCGTGAGGGAGTTGCTATTCATGTGGATGGCATTATCGTCTACGCAAATCAAAAACTATTGGACATCCTCGGTCTGGAAAGCCCATCTGAGATCCTGGGGCGGACAGCCTCAGAGCTGGTTCAGGAAGCACGTCGCGAGATATCAAAAGAGCTGGAAATCACCATGCTTACCGAGAGTGAAGAGCTCTTCTCCGTTGAGGATGTATATGAGCGAAAAGATGGTCGATTGATTCCTGTTGAAGTATCAGCTATTTCCATACTATATCAGGGGAAACCGGCGGTCCAGATTATTGCCCGCGACATTTCTGAACGAAAAAAAGTTGAAGCTGAGGTCTGGGAATATCAAAACATGCTCAAACGGCTTTCATCTGACCTGATCCTATCTGAGGAAGCTCAACGGCGCAATCTGGCTATTGTACTGCATGACCAACTGGGACAAAGCCTGGCCATGGCTAAGATTAAAATGGCCGGCATTCTAAATGCTACTTCAGACGAAGACCTTAAGCAAAAGCTGAAAGCCGTTGAGAAAGATATAAGTGATGCTGTGAAACAAACCCGCTCCATTACTTATGAATTGAGTCCACCTGTTTTGCACGAACTGGGACTGATCGAAGCATTGGAGTGGCGACTGGAGAAGTTCACCGAAGAAACCGGTATTGAAACCGCCTACGATCATAATCTTGAGAATATTAACCTCCGGGATGAACAGGTGGTTATTCTGTTTCGATCCGTCGATGAAGTGTTGAAGAACATCCTGAAACATGCTCAGGCCAGCCGGGTTCTGATCAGTATCCAGGTCTCCAAATATTCTTTTACGATCAAGATCCATGACGATGGAAAGGGTTTTGATACAGCACTGCTCAGCCCTGAACAACGCAAATCCGGCAGCTTCGGTTTATTTAGTATAAAAGAGAGGATCGAGTACCTTGGCGGGGTCCTGGATATTCAATCGGAAGAAGGTAGTGGAACCGTTGTCACTTTGATTGTACCGGTTTCATTGGAAGGAATTTAATGGCTGTCAATATAATTTTAGCTGATGATCATACGCTCTTCAGAGAGGGTCTGCTTTCCATCCTGAATAGCGAATTGGAGTTTAAGGTCATTGCTCAGGCGGATAATGGTCGCGAAGTAGTTAAGCTGGCTCGCAAAATGGCAGTAGATGTGATCATAATGGACATTGCCATGCCTGAGCTCAATGGGATAGAGGCTACTCGTCAAGTGCTGCATGACAACCCGAATCAAAAGGTCATTGCCCTTTCAATGCATTCAGACCGGCATTTCGTGACAGGTATGCTCAAGGCCGGTGCCAAAGGTTATTTACTGAAAGATTGTGCCGGAAGTGAACTGATCCAAGCCGTGCGTGAGGTTTTGCAGGATCGCTACTATATCAGCGAGGAGATCTCCAATGCAGTCCTTAATGATTACGTTGGCAAGTTGGTGCAGGAAACCGAGACCTCTGAATTGTCTAGCCGGGAACGGGAAGTTTTGCAATTGATCGCTGAAGGCAAACCAACTCAAGAGATTGCCACTACCTTATTTATCAGCGTCAAGACAGTGGAAGCCCATCGAGCCAAGATCAAGACCAAACTTAAATTGAATTCCATTCCAGAACTTACCAAATATGCTATCCGCGAAGGGCTGACATCCCTGGAATAGCCTGAGACCCTGTTCTCCAAAAACGTGCTTATAAGCCTGGTCAGGGAATCCCTATGACACAATCAGGGTTGCCCCCATGGAAAGGCTCCTGAGAGTTTGTATCTTCACCTCGGATGAACAATAAAGCCCGGAGGTGAAAAATGAAAACCAGACTGACCCAAACAACCCTGCTGATCCTGATTCTCAGTTTTACTGCTTTTGCCAGCGAACCTTTTGAAGCCCGCTATGACGATCTTCCCAAAGGGATCTATACAGCTTTGGTCGGTAGCGGCTTCTTTGATTCCTATGAAGTGTATTTTGCAATGAGTCCCTTCTTTCAACGGGGTGACTTTAATGGAGATGGTGAATTTGATATTGCCATCCAGGTGATTAGCAAGACCTCCCGTAAACGGGGTATCGTTTTCCTGCACAACAACGATTTGAATTACTATGTCATAGGTGCTGGCAAACAGTTTGGTACACTAGGCAATGATTTTAGCTGGCTGAAAAAATGGCGCATAGATTCTTTAACCCTGCAGCACAGCCCAATCTCCTCCACCGCTGAAGCTCTGATCCTGGATAATCCAAGTTTTCCCAAGAGCTTGGTATATTTTGATGGCAAGCATTATCAAACATGGGGTTTGGATGCCTATTCATACTACTCTGATAGTCCAGTGTTCAGCCAGGCCTTACCCCGGTTGTAGATCAGGCGGAGGTCAATAGATTTAACAAAGAAATGTTTCTCAGGTCAGATTGTTCATCCTGGTGTTTGACAACACCGACCCATGCGGCAGCTTTTCCCCGGAGCTGCCGTTTCTTTTGAAGAGATATTATTGTTGTGGTGTTGGTTCATCGTATGGAATGATGCTCGAAGGTTAATACCAAATTCAGCTCCATGTTGCCCATATATGGAATGGTGGTTCATCATAATAATGCATACCTGGATACAATCGTTGAGATTTGGGGTCAATAAATATACTGGGGTACAAAGGTATAAAGGTATAAGGGTTATAGAGGCTGTGTGGAAACTTCATTGCGCCGGAATAATTGCTTGCTAATATTATCTTTAGTTATCTACGTATCGTACTGTTACTATTGATACTTACCCCGGGCTTCAGCCTGGGGGTTCTAAAAGTATTAAAAAGGACGGCTTTAGCCCAACAATACGGGGCTAAAGCCCAAAGAAACAGTAGGATATCATACCCCCAAGCTAAAGCATGGGGTAAGCGTTGTCCCTATTCTCACACAGCCTCTATACCCTTATATCCCTAATATCCTCGTCTTCAGGTACGCATTTGGGGGAAGAGCCGAAATGGTTAGTACAGAGTTGTTCAAATTAAGATTTCAAATGGAAAGCCATTTGTAATTTTACAATAGCTAAGTAGATTTCCGTGCTATGGGAATTTTAACCATCAAGAATCTTGTATTTTACGGCTATCACGGTGTCCAGGATTTTGAGAAGGAACTGGGTGGTCGGTTTGAAGTGGATGTACGCATTGCTTACCCATTTGCTCGTTGCGCCTCTGAAGATACCTTACATAAAGCTGTGGACTATCAGGCGGTCTATGGCGTGGTGAAGGGAATGGTAACGGGCAAGAAATTTCATTTGATCGAAACCCTGGCTGATCATCTGGCCGATGCCCTGGTACGACAATTTGATGTTGAAGAGATCACTGTAATCCTGCGCAAGAAGAAGGTTCCCATTGATGCTGTTTTGGATTATGTGGAAGTTGAGGTCACCCGTAAGAAAGCAGATGTATGACCCCGGTTCTCATTAGCGTTGGTTCAAATATGAAGGATCCCCGGGTTCAGGTTCAGAAAGCTGTGAAAGAGTTGAATGAACATTATGAGCATGTCCAAATGAGCAGTCTCTACCTTACCCAGCCTGTCGGTCCAGTCAGTCAAGCTTCCTTTGTAAATGCTACTGTTTATTTTGAGACGGATCAGAATGCCCTGGAAGTGCTGGACAATCTGTTGGAAATAGAACGTCAAGCGGGTCGAGACAGAATCTCAGAGACACCGAAAGGTCCCCGTATCCTGGATCTTGATATCATCCTATTCGGGAAAGAGATCTGGTCAGACAAGGTCCTCAGTATTCCCCATCCGCGTTTCCGGGAGCGTCGTTTTGTGTTAGAGCCTGCTTCAGAGATCGCGTCAAATATGCTGGATCCGCTTACTGATAAAACTATAGCACGGTTGCTCTCTGAATGCACTGATAGGTGCTCGATCACTCCACTTGCTGAGCGGATTGATGTATGAGAAACTTATATCATATCGCTATTGAAGGGGTTATCGGTGTGGGAAAAACAAGCTTGGCAAGACGCCTTACCCAACATTTAGACTCCCGTCTGGTGCTTGAAGAATTTGAAGAGAATCCGTTTTTGTCATCCTTTTATGGTGATCGCAGACGTTATGCTTTTCAAACCCAGCTTTTCTTTTTGTTGAGTCGCTATCGTCAATTTCAGGAACTGAGACAAACCGAACTTTTCTCCAAGTTGCTGATCACCGATTATATGTTTCAGAAGGATCGCCTTTTTGCCTATCTAAATCTGGATGAAAATGAGATGGGTCTGTATGACAAAATTGCCGGAATGATGGAAGAAACCATTACCCATCCCGATTTGGTTATCTATCTACAAGCTGATACGGATCGGTTGCTCTATAATATTAGAAAACGGGGCCGAGACTTTGAGTCCAATATCAATAGTGATTATATCGCTGCTCTGAATCAAGTTTATAACGAATATTTTTTCCGTTACAAAGCCTCACCCCTGTTGATCATCAACGCTACAGATATTGATTTCGTGAATGATCAGGATGATCTGGCAGACCTCCTAGCAACTATTCGACAACCCATTGAAGGGACCAAATTCTACAACCCAATCAAACGGTGAAACCATGCGTTATCTGCTCCTTATACTCGTCGCTTACTTTGTCTTCAGATCAGTGGGAAAGATGTTAAGAAATCTCAAGATAGTGGATACCGACCCCAACCAGGTCAAGGGAGAAACCGATGACAGACAAAATCATCTCCGGGTTGATGAAGCTGACATTGAAGATGCTGAATTCAAGGACGTTGAATAAACGCCTGACCTGCTGAAGTCGGTCTCCACGCAGGCAGACATAAAATTTTAAGCTTACAGAACAGTAAAACTTGTCTCCCGTAGCGTGTAAAGCGTAGGGTGATATTTTGAACCTATGCGCAACCTCTGAAGTACAAATAATAACAGTTGGTATGCATGGTTGAACAACCTTGTCATCACCCCCTATTTATCTTATAATTCGCCCCGTGAAGAATTTGAACAATAACCAAGTCTTCGACCACTTTCTGACCATCCCGTCGGATATAAAGGAAATTGAACGAGTTCAGGACTTTGCCAGAAATATTTTGAATACTACCAGCTATCCCAGTGACATTCGTCAGGATATTATTCTCGCCCTGCAGGAGGGCGTCAACAATGCCATTAAGCATGGCAATGGTAATGGCTCGGATCTGAAGGTCTCCATCAAGATGACCCTTTATGATTCCCATCTGGAGCTGCGGATCCGGGATAAGGGGTTAGGTTTTGATCGTGATTGTCTTAAAGATCCAACTGAACCGGGTCAGCGGTTGCGCTATAATGGTCGCGGACTACTTTTTATAGAGAATTATATGGATGAGATCTGCTTTATTCGTGAAGCAGAATATCATGAACTAAAAATGATCCGCTATCAATGAACCCCACCCGATTCGCTTTATTTTTCTTCATACTGTCGCTTGCCATTCCTATTCATGCTCAACCTCAGGAGTCCCTGAAATACAATACAATGGGACTGGATATGGAAATACTGAGCTATGGAGGCAGCCTGGGTGGCTTATACAGCTTTCATTTCAGCGAGGCATTCAGTCTTGATCTGGAAATGGATTGGTCTCTGGTTGAGAGTAATGATACCTTCGCCTACTATGACTACTTCAATCGCCCCGTAACCATCAATAACCGCAATTTGAGTTTCGTTAAATTGTTGACTGGTATAACCTGGTTTCCCTTTCTGGAAAACATGCATCCTTCCACTCAGGTAGGTGGGTTTGTGGCGGCTGGCCCACTTCTGGCACTTAATACTGCCGATGATGAAGCTCTATTTGAACGGTGGCAGCATGTAGAGACCGATCTTGCTCCCTTGGTGCGAAGTGGGGTTCATTTACGAATTCTAACAGGTCAGGGAGCTTCTTATAACTTTCGGCTGGGATATGATTATGCCAGTTTTGATCAGGTGATCGACTCTCGTCAAATATACAAGGGTATCTTTTTCCAGGCCGCAATGGAATTCATCCACCGGTGATCACTGGTGAACAAGTATATTTGCCCACCTTCCAAAAAGGGCTGACAAGCCTAACCCTGACTGGTTCAGAATATCATCATCTAATTCGAGTTCGTCGGTTTAAAGTTGGATCACAGATTTGGGTGGTAGATGGACGAGGAACAGCCGCTTTAACACGGATAAAAACCATCAGAAATGATACGCTCGATCTAACCGTTCTTGCTGAAGAACCAGGTCGCGGTGAGCTCACAGGTGAAATTATTCTGGCAATTGCCAACCTGAAGGGCGACCACATGAATCTGATCGTTGAGAAAGCCACCGAATTGGGGGTTCATCAGATCGTACCATTGCTTACGGAGCATACTGTCAAGCAGGGCATGAATCATGGCAGATTACAACGGATTGCTATTGCTGCCATGAAACAGAGTCGACGTTCATTCCTGCCTGTGATCCACGAGTTAACCGGGTTTCCGGGGTTTGTCAGAACAAACAGGTCAGTAACGAATCTCTTTTGCTATGCCGCTGATACCAGCACCTTCATATCCAGCAATCAGACGCTGATCAGACGTTCGGGATCGGTAGTAATATGGATCGGTCCAGAAGGGGATTGGTCAAAGGATGAAATTGATTTAGCCTCTGTTTCCGACTATACTTTCACGGGTCTGGGACCCAGACGTTTACGGGCTGAAACCGCTGCTATTCATGCAGCCGGTTTGGTGTCAGCTCTGCTTCAAGAATCCGCTTAACCCCATTGAGGAGGTTGCATGACACAAGATTGTATTTTTTGTAAGATCATTGCTGGAGATATCCCTGCCAAATTGCTTTATGAAGACGCTGAGATGTTGGCGTTCAATGATATCAGCCCCCAGGCACCAACCCATATACTGATCATTCCCAAGAAACATATTGCTGGACCGGCAGCCCTGACCGCAGATGATGAGTTGCTTATGGGCAAAATGGTTAATCTGGGAACGACCCTGGCAACAGAGGCTGGATTGCAGGACGGATTCAGGCTCGTGATGAACAACGGCGAAAATGCTGGTCAAACTGTATTCCATTTACATCTGCATGTTCTCGGCGGGAGAACAATGATCTGGCCGCCTGGCTAATAAAAGTACCCCGGTACCCGATGGAAACCACCATTGGGAACTGTCATTGGAGATAGAAACACCACATGTATATATCTGATCTGGCTATAAAAGGATTCAAATCCTTCGCTGAACCGACCAAGCTGAAATTCGCAGAAGGTTTGACCTGTATTGTAGGTCCTAATGGGTGTGGGAAAACCAATGTAGTGGATGCCATTCGCTGGGTCATGGGTGAACAGAAATCCTCTGTGTTGCGTAGCCAGAATATGCATGATGTCATCTTTAGTGGAACCGATAAACGAAAACAGGTGAACTTTGCTGAAGTTTCTCTGACCATTCATAATAACAGGGGTTTATTACCCGTAGAATATACTGATGTCGTGATTACCCGACGGGTCTTTCGAGATGGAGCCAGTGAATTTTTTATCAATAAGAATGCCTGCCGGCTAAAAGATATTCATGAACTTTTTGTAGACACAGGGATGGGGTCAGATGCTTATTCGGTGATCGAGCTTAAGATGGTTGAGTCTATTCTTAGCGAAAGTAAAGAAGAGCGCCGACGACTCATTGAGGAAGCTTCCGGCATCAACAAATATAAACAGCAACGTCGCTTGTCCATGCGTCGTCTTGATTCAACCGAGAATGATCTCAATCGAGTGAATGATATCATCGTTGAAGTTGAAAAAAGTGTGGGAAGTCTGCGACGGCAGTTAGCCAAATACAAAAGATTCGATCGTGTTCAAAGTCAATTAAAGGATGATGAGATCGCCATGGCAGTCCATCAGACCAATCAAGTTCTGGATAAGCTTATTCCCATTCGCCAGAGAATTGCCCAAATCAAGGATGGCTATGGCGCTAGCGGTGAAGAGGTCAACCTTGAGGAAAAACGGGTTGAGGAAGCCAAAACACAGTTGACAAGTATTGAAACTGATCACCAGCAACAACAGGAACATGTCAATTCCCACAATACTGAACGCATTGGCATTGAGCAGATCCTGCTGGTTGCCGAGGAAAAGATACTTGGAGCCACAGCCGCGTTGGATCGGATCAGAGTTGAAAAGAGCACCCTGGTGGAACGGGAGGGATCATCTGAGACTCTGCGCTCCGAGTTGAGCAATGAGAAAGCCCATATTCAACCTCGGATCGAAACAGCCCATGCCAAAGAAGCAACCCTCAATGTCGCCTTTGAGGATGCTGTCGAGCACTATCGTAAATCTAAATCAGAGCATGATACCCACAATCAGAAACACCTCGAATTACTTAATCGTCTCAGCGATCTGAACCATCAAAAAAGTCACCAGGAAGCTGCTCTGACTCAACACCACAGCACCATTGAGCATCTTTCAAGCAAAAAAGAACGCCTTTGCCAGTCCCGTAAGCAGTATCAGCAGGAACTGGATCTGGTAGGCTCGGATTTTAAAGATGCCGAGATCCAATACAAGGCTCTTGAAACCAAAGTCACTGAGTTGGAATCAGGCTTTCAGGAACTACAGGATAAGTTGAATGAAACTCGGGAAGCTTTGGCCAAAAAGCGAGGTCAACGCGTAAGTGTAGAGAATCAGCTCAATTTTTATGAGGAATTGCTTGAATCTGGCGAAGGCTACTCCGGGGGAGTTCGAGCATTACTTAGTGAAGATCTGGATCAACTTGGAATTCTGGGAACCGTGGCAGATCTGATCACCCCTGATGAACGCTACGAAACAGCGATTCAAACTGCTCTGGGTCCTCTGGCTGAAGCTTTAGTGACCCGTGATCGAGAGTCCGCTTTAAAAGCTATTGCCAGTTTACAGCAGCAGAAAGCAGGATCTGCTACTTTTCTACCGCTTGACCCGATCAACTCATCACCTGTAAAAACACCAGCGAAAATATCTGGCAAGCATGTCATTGGTTCTGCCCTGGATTTTGTCGAGCCCAAATCTGGGTATGCTGGTTTAGCCCAGTCTTTACTGGGTGACCTAACCCTGGTTGACAATGATTACACCCCTGATTGGAATAATATTTCCGGCCGTATCGTCAGTATTGACGGTACCCTGTATGACGCACTTGGTTTGATCAAGGGAGGAGCCGGAGGAGAGGGCGAAAATATGATCTTGGGTCGGCATGACCGGATACAGCGACTAAGGATTCAGTTCTCCAAGTTGGTGGATGAGATCGAAGCGCACAGCGCGGATATCGAAAAGTTTCATACCCGGATTGGCATCCTGGAAAGAGAACTGCGCTCCAGCAGAACTTCCCGGGATGATCAACGCCAGATATTACTGGAAGTTGAGCGTAAGAATTCCAGAGCGCAATACGGTATCAGTTCCACTGAGGCTGATGAAAATAGTGTCGATCAGGAGCTGACAGAATTAAAGCAGGCCATTAAGGATGCTGAAGATCGCATAACTGCTTTCGTTCCTCAACTGACAGCTGCAGAAACTGAACGAGCCAGTACTGAAGCCGAGATCAGTCTCATGGAAGCCGCTTTGCAAACCCTTTTAAATCAACGTGATGAGGCCAGTGAAGCCGCTCAAACGGGTCGTTTGGAACATGTCAACCTCAAGAATGAAGAGCGCAATCTGGATACACGACTGACCAGTGTTAATGAAACCTTAAAAGATATTCATACGCGTGATCAAACCCTTGAAGACGAGTTACTGCTGCACACAGAAGTGTTAAAGGATGAACGGGAGACCCAAAATTCTGAAAAGGATCATTTAGCCCAGGTTAAAACCATCCTTGAACGAGAATCTGAGATCCTGGTTGAGATTTCCAGTCGGGTTCAGGTCAAACGGCAAGCCCTGAATGAACTTGAACTCCGTTTACGTGATCATCACCATAAACGGGAAGCGGTTGCAGAAGAACTACGTGAACTATCCGTATCAGCTGCAAATCTGGAAGCTAAAAATCAACATATTGTTGAACGGGTGCAGGAGAAGTACCAGAGCGATCTGCCCCATGACCTGGATCTGACAGAGTTTGATCAGGAGCAGGTTGAAAAGCGGATCCGACGCAGCCAAAAGTTTATTGAGAACCTGGGACCTATCAATATGGCTGTTCAGGATGAATTTGAAGTTGAACAGAGTCGGCTTAATTTTCTCAAGGAACAGCAGACCGATCTATTTGAAGCCAGATCCAGCCTACTGGAAACAATCTCAAAACTGGATCGGATAGCCCGTAAGCAATTCCGCGAAACCTTTGGGTTGATCCAGGAACATTTCAAAGGGACTTTTCAGATGCTCTTTGATGGTGGAGAGGCCAGTCTATTGCTTGAGAATCCTGATGATGTCCTTGAAAGCGATATAATCATTAAAGCAACACCACGTGGCAAGAAGACTCAGAACCTGAAGATGCTTTCTGCCGGTGAAAAAGCTCTGACCGCTATTGCCCTGCTGTTCGCCATCTATCAGGTGAAGCCAAGTCCTTACTGCATACTTGATGAGGTGGATGCACCTCTGGATGACAGGAATATCCGCAAATATACCAAAATGCTGGAACACTTTTCAACGCGAACCCAATTTATTGTGATCACTCATAACAAGCTTACTATGGAAGCAGCCCGGTTCCTATACGGTGTTACCATGGAAGAGGAAGGAATATCCCGCCTTGTTTCAGTGCAATTTACTTAAAAGAGTTATTCTGCTGCTAACGGTCGCCTTTACAGTAATGGCGGCTGATACCTATACTGAGGCTGATCTGGGGGTATCCCTGGACTATTCACGTTTTTCCATCGAGGGTGGTGTGTATCTGGACATTTATCTGATGATCCCCCAATCTTTTTTTAGCTATTTACCAGGTGAGAATGGTCTGGAAGCCAAGGCAGTTTTTCAGGTTGCTTTGATCCAGGATGATCTGGTACCCTATCCACCGGATCGTTGGCAGCGTACCTACCGAGCTGCCGACCAGGCTGCCGTTGCCGGTTTGAGTTATGTTCCTGACATTAGTAAGTTTTATGTAGAAGCCGGGGAATATCTGCTTCAGGTCGATATCATTGACTTGCACTCAAATAGTCGTCAACGTATTCGGAAACCGATCATATTGGAATTATTTCCTGCCGAAGACCTGACCCTGTCAGATATCACCATAGCTTCCAAGATTATCAAGGTCGACCATGAGAATGAGTTTACGAAATACGGGTATGATGTAGTCCCTAATGCTGAACGTTCTTTTAATTCCAGGGCTCCCATGTTGTATTACTATTTTGAAGCTTATGGTCTCTCCGGAGCAGGTGATTTTCAGGTTCATACACAAGTGCTCTCTCTGAATGAAGATGTGATCCAGGACTATCCAATTCGCACAAAAAAGATGCCGGGTACTTCAGCGGTTGAGTGGGGAGGGGTCAATACAGCAGGCTTGCGCTCAGGTATCCACAAGCTCTTGATCACGGTGACAGATCAAGTGAGCGGTCAGCATGTTTCCACTAAAAAGACCTTTTATGTGTTGAAGCCCTCAAATTCAGAGCAGGCTCAAGCCACAGCCGGAAGTGATTATTCCACCCTGAGTGAGTCCCAGTTGGATGACATTTTTAAAGTAGCATCCCTGGTCATGGCCAAAAAGGAACAGCGTTTGTTCAAATACTCAGATATAGAGGGGAAAAGAAATGTTCTGACTGCTTTCTGGGATCGTAATGATCCTGATCCGGAAACAGCGATCAATGAATTTAAAACTCAATTCTATCAGCGTGTGCAATTGGCTAACCGTGAATATAGCACTGAAACCAAGGAGGGCTGGAAGGCGGATCGTGGCCGGGTTTTGATCCAATATGGTCATCCCAATAATATCGAACGTGCTCCTTCAGCCTTGGGCCAGAAGCCCTGGGAATCATGGGAGTATTATGAAATTGAAGGCGGTATTCAGTTCTTTTTTGTAGACCGTACCGGCTATGGGATCTACCAACTGGTTCATTCCTCTGCCCGGGATGAGGTGCAGAACTATGACTGGCAAAGATATCTTGATTGATAGTCGAAAGTCAAAGGTCAAAGGTCGAAAGTCGAAAGTCGAAAGTCAAAGGTCGAAAGTCAAAGGTCAAAGGTCAAAAGTCAAAGGTCAAAGGTCAAAGGTCAAAGGTCCATAATTAATAGTTAAAGGTTGGTGATGATCAAAGTACGTGCTGGAATAGATATTGGGGGAACCAAGGTTCGTATTGGTCTGGTCGATGAATCCCACGATCTGATCGTTCTGGCAGGTAAGATCGCCATGGCTCAGATCGCCAATGGAGATGATCTGATGCAGATCATTAGTGAGCAGGTCAAAGCTCTGGTAGCAGAATCTGAGGACTATGAATTGGCAGGAGTGGGTGTAGGTGCCCCCGGTCCCCTAAATGGTACCCATGACGAAGTCATGGAAACACCAAATACTCCCATTATTCAGAATTATCCTCTGGTTGCTCGTTTGCAGTCCTATTTTGATGTACCGATTAAAATGAACAACGATGCCAACGTTTTTGTGCTGGGCGAAGCCCTTGCTGGTGCCGGCAAGGGAGAAGCGCTGGTCTATGGCATCACCTTGGGAACCGGATATGGACATGGTTTTGTCTGGGATGGTCGCATCCTTAGTGGGGCTCATGGAACGGCCACGGAATATGGATTAGCCCCCTATAACGAAGGCAGCTTTGAAGACTATGTCTCAGGTCCGGCTCTGGAAAGAAATTACACACACATTTCCGGGGAGAGTAGATCCGGGTTGGAAATATTTGAGCTGGCCAAGTCTGGAAACGCCAATGCCCTGGCTGCCTGGAGCTTGTTGGGCAGATCCGTTGGACATTCCCTGGTTTATGTAAATCATCTGCTTGATCCGGGTATTATTGTAGTTGGAGGTTCCCTGGCTGCAGGGTTTGATTTTTTTATTGATTCTCTGGAGGAGGTAGTGGATGCCCACCTGTTTCCAAATCAACGGGGAAAACTCAAGATCGTGCCGGCCAGGTTGGGTGATGCTGCTCCAGTGATTGGGGCTGCGGCCTTGATACCGATGTAATTGGGGGTTCTGGAACCCATGACTGAAGTCAAGGGTTTCTAATAGTCCACGATCATAACCGTGGGTGAATATTAAATCTAATGAAACAATTATCATATCACATGCTCACGAATACCAGTTGGAAGTGCAAATGGGTTAAAGCCATAAGGATGCTGTTTTCAGGTCTGTTGGATTTGATCTATCCGCCCTTATGTCTGCTTTGTGAAAGGCGGCTTGATCAGAACGAAGACCAGGTCTGTTTGAGCTGTCTCCATAACTTCAAGTTGATCGGGAAAGCCCATGCCCAATTCTCCGTACCGGGAGAGATCTATCTTGGAACAGCCTGGGCGCTCTTTGAATTCGATGAGGCATTTCAGAGTTTGATCCACCATCTAAAATATTCCAGACGACGTAAGCCGGTAGTGACGGTTTTGGACCATTACCGAACAGCGATCATTTCTCAGCTTCCTACTCACACTTATGATCTGGTTATCTCAATTCCTCTGCACCCTCGGAAATTAAGAGAAAGGGGCTATAATCAGGTTGATGGCATGAGTAACTGGCTCTCCAGAGAATTAGGTGCCAGTATTGGGAACCATTTGGTGGCTCGCACAAAATACACCCGAACTCAAACCAAGTTGAATGCCGAGGAACGTCAACAAAATGTCGCCAGCGCTTTTGCCGTTAAGGATGATACAGGTGTGTCAGGGAAAAAGATTCTTTTAGTTGATGATGTTCTCACTACAGGGGCTACTGCCAATGCACTAGCTCAGGTATTGAGACAAGTTGGCGGGGCTGCTCAGGTAGATTTGATCACCCTGTCAACACCCCAGCATGAGGCTGCTTGATTTAATGTGATTTTTGTAGTAACGTTTTTCTGAGTTACTAACGATTTTTTAACTTTTGGATCGTAAAATGACTAGATTGAGCGTGATGAATGCCTGCTTATTTTTAAAAACGAACCCCAATGATCTGTCCGGGAAATGGTGATGGATCAAGCCCCTTATGCGACTTTACGATCAGAAATACCTGTCCTGTAATCTTAACAACGCTACTCATCCAGATAACGATTGTCACAGTTCAAAATATAAATTCAGTATTAACTATAGATTTGGAGATTCTTAAATGAAAGCCTACAACAATCCACCTCAATTGAATACCTCTCGGAGATTTTCAGATAACATGACCAGTGCTCATGCCCTGACCCTCAAAGCTAAACAAGGTGAAAAGGGTAACTTGAAGAGCAAGCCCTACGCTCTTCCGGCTTTTAACATCACAACCATTCAGGGGATCGATGCAGCCTTTGATGCTTTCGAAATTCTAGGTTCTTCAGGCCTCCTCGAGATCTCGAACAGTGCCTTGAAACATTTTGGTGGCGGGGATTCCATCACCGGTTTGGAAGTAGCCGCTGATTATATTGCCTCTCGAGCAAAACGTTCAACTGTCAAAGTAGCCACTCATCTGGATCATGGTGATTACACGACTGAAGCTGGTCGCAAAGTGGTTCAGGGCGCAGTTCAGCATTTGACAAGTGTCATGGCTGACAATTCAACAGATCATGCCAACAAATGTGGTCGCTCACTGGAAGAGAATATCGGTTATACCCGTGAAGTAGTGAATATGGCTCACCCCCTGGGTGTTTCTGTCGAAGGAGAATTGGGAGTATTGGCCGGCGAAGAGGACGAAGATACCAAATCCGAGATCTCAACCTACACCCAGCCCGATGAATTTGAACAATTCATCACCGAAACAGGTGTGCTGATGATTGCTCCCACCATTGGAACTATGCACGGTCCCAACAAGGGCAAACCTGGTACTAAGGTCAAACTTAATATTGAATTAGCCTATGAATTACTGAAGATCGCCGACCGTGTTCAACCCGAGACTATTTTTGTAGCTCACGGTGCTTCAACCCTTTATTCCCAGGTTGTGGAATATGCGGTAGAACAATTGGGAAATCTGGGAGCAGGGATGGCTGAGAAATATGGCCAGACCTGGAAAAATTTTGTGGGTACAGACTGGGAACAGATCCAGGGACTGATCGGTGCTGGTTTTGCCAAGATCAATACCGATACAGAAAATCGTCAAACCTTCCTCAGCGCTCTTCTGGGTGCTGTCCATGAGAATGCAGCCAAGATCGATATCCGCTGGTATGATAAGAAAACCACCGAAGCATTGACCCAGAGTTACCTGATCAAATGTATCATGGCTGAAAATTATGGTGTCTGGCATGAACCCAAGATCAATGTGGAGAAATTCAAGTTTGATCTGCATGTTGGTCTGGCTGATGCGCTGAAGAACGCCCAATAACCAGAGGCTGGACTACAAGATGCCAAAACATGTCAAAGACCTGGTCGTCACCGGGAAGAAAGTTTTCATCAGGACAGACTATAATGTGCCCCTGGATAGTGAGGGACAAGTAACTGATGATTTTCGTATCCAGGCTTCCCTACCAACCATCGAACACTTGTTAAAGCAAGGTGCGGCTATCATAATAGCTTCACACCTGGGTCGACCAAAAGGTGCGGTGGTTCCTGAAATGAGCCTGGCACCGGTTGCCAGAAGGTTGACCAAATTGGTTTCAGCAGAGGTTCGGTTTGCTCCGGATTGTGTTGGACCAGAAGTAGAGGCAATGGCGGCAGATCTAAAACCGGGACAGATTCTCATTCTTGAGAATCTGCGTTTCCATGCTGCTGAAACTGATAATGATCCGGAGTTCTCCAGGCAATTGGCTGGGTTGGCTGACATCTACGTCAATGATGCTTTTGGGACTGCTCATCGGGCGCATGCCTCCAATGTGGGGATAGTCGCTTATATGGCTGAACAGGCTGCCGGCTTTTTACTTATGCAGGAGATCGACTTCCTGGTTAAGGCCATCGAGTCTCCGGTAAGACCCTTTACAGTTATTCTGGGTGGCTCCAAGGTTAGTGGTAAGATCGACCTGTTAAAACGATTGGCAGATATAGCAGATAATATTCTCATTGGTGGCGGGATGGCCTTTACTTTCTTGAGTGCAGCCCCTTTGAACCATAATGTTGGTTCATCCCTGGTGGAAGAAGACCGCTTACAGTTTGCGTCAGATGTCATTGAACTCTGTCTGGACAAGGGTGTTAATCTTGTTTTGCCGTCTGATTGTATTGCTGGAAAAGAGATCGCTGAAGATGCTGAGGCCCGGGAATTGCCTATCCGAGCTTTGGAGGATGATCTTATGGGTCTTGATATTGGCGGGAGAACAATTCAATCTTTTAATCAGATCCTGGATTCATCCAAAACGGTGCTGTGGAATGGACCAATGGGAGTTTTTGAAATGACTCCTTTTCAAGAAGGCACCAGAACTATTGCTCAAAAACTTTGTGATATTACAAAACAAGGTGCTACCACCATCGTAGGTGGTGGGGATAGTGCCGCTGCGCTCAAAAAATTCGGGATGACGGGTTGCGTAAGCCACACTTCTACCGGAGGGGGCGCTTCACTGGAATTGTTAAGCGGTATCGATCTACCCGCTTTTGAAGCTTTGAAAGGAGCTAAATAATTGAAAAGAAATAAGATAGTAGCCGGGAATTGGAAGATGCATTTCGGTTCCAAAGAGGCTGGAGAATTCGCTGAATCACTACGGAATAATTTATTGGACACCCATGGGGTCTCGGTTATTTTATGCCCGCCTTTTTTGGCATTGAAGACAGTTTTTGATACGGTAAGTGGTAGTGAGCTAAAGGTTGGTGCCCAAAATATGCATTGGGAAGAAGCCGGGGCTTTTACCGGTGAGATCACCGGTGCCATGATCCGGGAAACTGGAGCCGAATATGTGATCCTGGGTCATTCTGAAAGACGACATGTCTTTGGTGAGAGTGATGAATGGGTCAATAAAAAAGTTCACAGGTCTTTGAAAACAGGTTTGATCCCCATTTTTTGTGTGGGCGAGAAGATTGAAGAGCGAGAAGCTGAAGAAACTGAAAAGGTGATTGCCAGACAACTTCGGGTTGGCTTAAAGAATTTGAGCGATACCGACATGGATACAGTGATCATTGCTTATGAGCCTGTCTGGGCCATTGGAACCGGTCTTACGGCTTCACCTGAACAAGCTGCAGCGATCCACACCTTTATTCGTGGCGCGTTGAAAACGCTGTTTAACGAAAATGTCGCTGAATCGACTTGGATCCTTTACGGGGGAAGTGTCAAACCTGATAATACAATTGGTTTATTGTCCAATAAGGACATTGATGGAGCTCTGGTTGGCGGAGCAAGTATGCAGCTTGAATCTTTCAAGGGCATCATAGACGAAGCCGGAGCTATCAAGTAGGAGAAACTCATGACATTTCTGTACATTATCCTGGTGATCATATCACTACTATTGATGATGGTAATTCTTATGCAGTCCAGCAAGGGCGGTGGATTAGCCGGAACTTTTGGTGGAGGTAACACGGCCAGTGCACTTTTTGGCGGAGTAGGAGCCAGTAATTTCTTAACCAAATTAACAGCTGGATTTGCCGTCGCATTTATGGTTCTTATTATTTTGATCGGTGTTCTCAACAAAGGTGGATCATCAGATCAGAACGATTTTCAGAAAGAATTACAGGAAGATATCTTCATTCCCGGTACTCAGTTTGAAGCAACCAGTCCTGCTGAAGCAGCAGCTCCAACCGTAGCAACGGAAGCGACCGGAATCGACCTGCCAACTGACGAATAGTTTTTTGCCGAGGTGGTGGAACTGGTAGACACGCTGTCTTGAGGGGGCAGTGAGCTAACGCTTGTGCGGGTTCGACTCCCGCTCTCGGCACAACTATCCTCACCAGAGACCTGAAACTTCAGGTCTCTTTTATTTTAGCCGTGAAGCACTGAATGGGGTATGCGTGGTTGACTAACGTTTGCGGACGTAAACCACCTTATGATAGAACTCTATGGCAGGAGCCTTCACACTGAATTCAGCCGTACCATCTTCGTGTCGAGTGAAAAAGAGATTGTCATCTGCAAATTGAATTTTACGGGATATCAAGCGGCCATCCGTGAGTTTTGCCAGAACATGATCTCCATTTTTCACACTGGCCGCCGGTGAAATTATCAACACATCACCATAACGTGTGTAGGGATCGATCAGGGAATTGTTTTCCTCGTCAATAATCAAGGAATAAACCAGGGGATCTTCAATATCCGGGATGCCCTTGAGCGAATGGACCGGCTTCTGCCCAATACTGCCATTTCGTCTGAAAAAACCAGTACTCATGGCCTGGCTCCAGGTGTAAACCTTTACCGTTTGGCGAATATTCTGAAGTGGAACATAGGGTGTCAGAGCACCCTCATTTTCATTCAGCCAGACAACATTCATGCCCTTTTCAGATTTAATAAAACGTATTTGACGACCGGCCAATTGGGCCAGGTGTCTCAGACTGTTCTTGCGAGGGGTGGTCTTGCCGGTTCTCCAGCGACTGACAGAAGAACTTTTAATACCAGTTAGCTTGGCAACCTCATAATCTGAAAGACCAAGTTCATCAATGGTCTTCAGGGCGAATTCACGATAATTATTTTCCATAATTTTAATCTACAGAGCCTTATCTGCTTAAATGGGTGAAATTGGTATAGTTAATTTTGACGAAACCGCTAGAAGTATCTGAGAATTCATGAAATGTGCCCTAAAACTATTAAATACAACCATATATAGTGAATACTCCTAAATCCATATATATCAACACTCCGTGTCATTTCGACAGGCTCAATGCAACGCTCTGCGCGCTCTGCCTGTGCGGCGAAGCTTGTAGAGCGTAGACGTGCGAGAGGGACTTTTTGCGAAGGCGTCAATTTTGAATGGCATGTGTTTTCCTG
>JAYEKW010000003.1 GCA_034716895.1 Candidatus Neomarinimicrobiota bacterium | reverse complement strand
CGTGACCAATATCACAAAGACCTTCTCCCTTCCTGATCCAATTTAGACAAATCATTAATAATATTAGTGATAGAGATCATATCCAGGCATATATCATTTTTTGATCGGTTCTACCCTGGTGGAAAGCTTAGAATTTCTGTTTTTTTAGTCATTTCCGGAGCAGATATGACAGCTTCCTCCCTAACCGCGGAAATCGATTCAGGATTGGGAACCACCACCAAACAGGAATGCGAATCCTCGCCTTGGGTTGCCTGTTGCCAGTGGTCTGATACCCTGATCTGTATTGGGATTCGTTCCGAGATGCTCAAATGACCTTCGCAAGGTTGAAACATTGGTTATATTCGTCGATGAAATTTTCTAAACTACTTTTTGAAACCCCCTCGCAAGCATATGATGCGTGCATCGGCATATTAGGTGGCGGCGGAAAAACTGCCCTGCTTCACACGCTGGGTGATGAGCTGGCCAGGTATCATGCTCACGTGATCCTATCCTCGCTTACTAAATCCGGTGTATCTGATATTCACAAGGTTCATTTTTATCCTGAATTTGATTCCGAGGAAAACAGACCAGGCCTTCTGGAAAGCAACCCGCTCTATATCATGGGTGCCGTGGAACATGCTGAAAAACTGTTGGGCCTTAATGAAGATGAGTTGCACAACCTGTATAAAGCCTCTGATCTCACCATCTTTGAATGTGATGGTGCTCGGAAAAAACCTTTCAAAGCACATCAACCATTTGACCCCATGATCCCGAATTATGCCACTCACGCCATTATCTTGGTTGGTGCCGATGCTGTGGGTGCAAAAGTTGATGGCAAATTCGTACATCGACCGGAATTGTTTCGAGAACTATGGGAGGTTAATGCCAATTTTGTGTTGGATCCGGCCTTCATTGCCAAAGTGCTTACCAGCCAGTATGGCTATCTGCAAAAAGTGCCTGCCGGGATAGAAGTCGCCTATTTTGTGAATAAGGCAGATCTCTATCCAGAGGAAGCGTTGAAACTGGCTCAGGCAATCGCACGCGTCAGCAATTCGACCATCTACCAGGGGAGTCTTGAAGCAGGTTATCTGGATCAGGTTCATTAATGCTGAATTTGGCCATGATCATTACTGCGGCTGGACGTTCTACCCGCTTCCCGCCTAACAAATTGCTGGAAACTTTGGAAGACCGGACGGCCATTGAGCATACGGTGAACACATATATTGGCTTTGATCTGGATACTTATGTGATCCTGGGTTATCAAAGTGCTCAGATCATGAATGTTTTGGAAAAACGATTTGATGACAGGCTGATATTTGAATACAACACTGAATTTCACACCGGCTTGGCCAGCTCAGTGATCACCGGGATCAAAGCGGCTGGCAGAAGTTATGACTACTGGTGTTTCTGTCCCGGCGACAAACCGTTTATTCAACAGGAGACCGTTGGATCACTCATTAATAAACTTGAGCAGGAAAAGCCCTTGATCCTTGCTCCTCGGTTTGAGAATAAATTGGGGCACCCGACTTTCTTTTCAACTGAACTAGCCCCACAATTTCTGGAAACTACCGGAGATATTGGGGGTCGTCAGATCATCAATGATTTTCGTCAGGAAACTTTGTTTGTCGATGTGGCAGATGAAGGGGTTGGGTTGGATATGGACTATTATCTGGAGTTTGTCAATGTTCGATAAAACTATTGTGTGGGTTAGGGGAGCCGGAGAGCTGGGCAGTGGCGTCGCTCATTTGCTCCACCGGGTTGGGTTTTCTGTGTTTATGTCTGATATCTCGCCACCTCTGGCCATCCGAAGACCGGTCACTTTCAGTGATGCCATCATGGATGGATCAACCACAGTCCAGGGTGTTCTGGCAAAAAGCATTCAAAAATATGAGCTTCCTCAGCCAACCCCCTGGAGCTATATCCCCGTCTTTGAAGATGAAGCTGAACAATTATGCAAATTAGCCCCTGATATTATTGTGGATGCCCGCATGATCAAACACTATGCTGAAGATTTTCGCCCCTGGGCTAAGCTGATGATTGGTCTAGGTCCTGGTTTTGATACTTCAAAAAACTGCCATCGAGTTATTGAAACCATGCGGGGACATGATCTGGCCCGGGTGATTTCGGATGGCAGGTCCTCCAAAGATACAGGAATACCGGGCGTTGTGGGCGGTGAAACATCCCGGCGTATCGTACGAGCCCCTCAAGCGGGACGCGTCACCTGGCAGGTTGAATTTGGACAGATTGTTGGCCAGGATCAGCAACTTGGCTCTATCGATAACTCCATATCCATTCTTGCTCCACTGGATGGGATTGTTCGCGGATTGATTTCGCACCATACGCCAGTCATAAAAGGGATGAAGATCGGTGATGTGGATCCCCGGGGGGCTTCAGTTGAATATTTGCATATTTCTGAGAAAGCCAGAGCCATCGCCTCTGGTGTTTTTGAAGCTATTGTGCTTTATCTAAAAGCTCAATCCCGTGCTTAAGCACCTTCTGAAACAATGGTCAAACCATTCTGGTAAACAAAAAGCCGTTCTTTGTTCAGTAGTAGAGTGGAAAGGCTCAGTTCCTCGCAAAGATTACCCCTTGATGCTGGTTCTGGGGAATGGATCGATCTTGGGCACTATCGGTGGTGGCTCCATGGAACTTAAGGTGATTAAAGCAGCCAAAGATCTCATGGAAAGGTCTGATTCCCGACTTTTCAATTTTGATATGACGGGGCACGATGTCAACGACGATATCGGTCTGTGTGGTGGAACCCTAAAGGTGCTGGTCGAACCATTCACCCGAAGTATGCAACAATTCTATCAGGATCTGTTGGGTCAAATGAGCGACAATCGCAAACTCATGGTGAAACTATCACTTGATACAGGCCAAACAGTACGAGTTGAACGAGAACTCATTCCATCCAGACAAACGATAGTTGATAATGATGTCGATTTACAGGATAAACTCCAGGGAATATTCGAGAATCAAAAGACCAGCGCATTTAAATATAAAAATCAGCACTATCTCTTGTGGCAGCCGTTCACTCCACCGGTAATTCATATCTTTGGAGCTGGTCATGTGGGACAATCCGTGGCTAATCTGGCTCATTTTAATGATCTCCAGGTCACCATCTATGACGATAGAGAAAAGTTGATGACTTCAGCTCGATTTCCTCATGCACAACGTGTTTCTCTGGAATTTCCCATAAACTGGAAGGACGTGCCGAAAATACCTGAGCAGGATTTCGTGCTTATCGCCAGTCGCGAACACAAACATGACCACGAACTTTTGATGGGAATTCTCAAACATCCACCTGTTTATGTTGGACTGGTGAGCAGCGCCCGAAAATGGCGCATCCTTTCTCAAAGTCTGCTTGGTGAAGGTACCCCTGGTGAGGCAATAGCCAGGGTTCACGCTCCGGTGGGACTCAATATTCAGGCTCAGACAGTCCCTGAAATTGCCATCAGTATCATGTCTGAAATTGTTGGTTTTTACCGGGGAGCTGATCTGTGAGTTCACTTCTGATCAAGAACGGCCTAGTGATTCATGCTGATGGTCAACGTCATGAGGATATCCTGATTCAGGATGAAACGATTGTGACTGTAGGCCAACAGCTTGATGTAAACAGGCAACCTAAAATCATCGATGCTTCAGGAAAGTGGATCTTTCCCGGAGTGATCGATCCCCATACCCACATGGGCATTCCCATCAAATCCGGCATCTCTTCAGATGATTTTTCCAGCGGCAGCCGCTCAGCACTCCACGGTGGAGTGACCACCATTCTGGATTTCACCATCCTGGAAGCGGGACAATCTTTATCTGAAAGTTTAGCTGTTCGCAAAAAACTGGCTGAGGAAGCGTTCTGCGATGTGGGTCTGCACATTAACATCACTCGTTTCGAGCCCGAAATACTGGCAGAAATCCCCAGCTTGATATCCATGGGTTTCAACAGTTTCAAGGTCTTTACCACCTACAAAGAAGCTGGGATGATGCTTGGTTATGAGCAAATAAAGACTGTGGCAAAGATCATTGGTTCTCATGGTGGTGTTCTCATGGTGCATGCCGAGGATGATCAGGTCATCACGCAGGCTTCAGCAGTTTATGCTGGTCAGCATAAAACCCATCCCAGATATCATGGTTTGAGTCGACCGGCAGAGGCTGAATTACGAGCTATCGAAAAATTGGGAAGGATCTCTGAGCTCACCGGTTGTACAATTTATATTGTTCACCTCAATACAGCTGCTGGCCTGGCAGAAGCTTCAAATTTTCCTTTGTTAAAAGTCGAGACCTGCCCCCACTATCTGCTGCTGGATGAAAGCGCCTATGAGCGGGAAGATGGACGCATGTTCGTATCCAGCCCCCCCTTACGTAAAGCGGCTGATCAAGCAGCCTTATGGCAAGGGATCCAAGATGGACAGATCCATACTGTTGGCTCTGATCATTGTCCTTTTTGTCTGGATGATAAGCCCCGGGATATTCCATTTCAGGATATCCCCAACGGCATGGGTGGCGTGGAAACCCTCTTCCCCACCCTGCTGGCAGAATTTATCAAACGCGGCCTCGATCTAGGTCTGTTATCAAAACTGACCAGTCACAATCCGGCTGAAATTTTTGGTCTGCAACAGGTGAAAGGATCGCTTAGCTTGGGAGTCAATGCCGACTTACTCATCATCGACCCAAGCGCTTCATCAACTGGCTGGGAAAAGGATCTGGATACAACCCTGGACTGGAATGCTTATGCTGGACTGCCGGCTCTCTTCCCGGAAACGGTAATTCGTAGAGGGGAGGTAATCGTTTCTGATGGCCCGGTGTTAACTCCCACTAAGGGCAGACTGCTTCGATCAATGTTAATTGGTCAAAAATAACGCCGTACCAATCGCCCCTCTGACTATGGAAATATTTGCAACAAAGATATAAAACCAATTTACATCTGGAAACCACATATAGACCACGGTCATAAGAACAGCAATGGCTATTCCCTGGGCACTGTCAGTTTTATGAATCAAAGCAAGTTCTCGTTCATCTGGAGCATATTTCGTTTGGACCAGGATAAGAGCCAGCAGAAAAGGGATAAAGCCATAACCTACGCCAACCAGTCCAAACTGAACGCAGGCATAATACGTCCAAAAACCACTAAAGAACTGCACCACAAACAGCAAGATATAATTGCCTCTGAATTTCATTTTTCATCCCTTTCTAAATGGAATATTTCTTCAATATTGGTTTCGAAATAGCCTGCGATCTTCAAGGCGGACATGACGGATGGCACAAACTTACCCTTTTCAATGGAATGGATGGTTTGACGACTCAAACCCACCGCCTGAGCCAACTGCTGCTGGGTGATGTCCCGTCGTGCCCGCCAGACCTTCAATTCATTTGTTAATTCCATGATACCCTCATATTTATTTCATCGGAATGTAAATCATGAAAGACTTTATGACAAGTACTCTTTACATAATTATAACTATAGATTACATTTATCGAAAATACCGTGCTGCGCTGAATCACATCCGTTTAAAACGACTTTTTTGATCTGCTTAAATCTGGTCGGTCACGATATAGCTGGAAGCAACACTGAGCGGTAAAAAAAGCCTTCAATCAATCAACACTTTGAATTAGCCTCTTTGCCAATGCAAAACATCAAACAAGATCGCATGTTCATTTTCCTGGCTATCATGTCTATCGCCTCTACTGTAGGCCTGCAAGCCTGGCGCACTCTTTTTAATAATTTCGCCGTGGAAGTAGCCGGCTTGGGCGGTGATCATATTGGCATGATCCAGTCAGTCCGGGAAATCCCCGGTTTCCTGGCTCTGCTGGTCGTATTTGTAACCCTGGTTATTCGGGAACACCGGTTATCGGCATTATCCATTTCTGTCCTTGGGCTGGGGGTTGCTATCACCGGCCTATTCCCTTCCTATATGGGACTGATTTTCACCACCCTGCTCATGAGTTTTGGGTTTCATTATTTTGAGACAACCAACCAGTCTTTGACACTCCAGTATTTCGACAAACACACTTCACCCTGGGTCATGGGCAAACTGCGTAGTTATTCATCCGCTGCTGCCATCATGATTGGTATTATTATTCTCGTGCTTAGCTCCTTCCTTAGTTATGAAGCCATGTTCGGAATCCTGGGATCACTGATCATTGGAGTCGGTATCTGGGGCGCCTTACAGAATCCGACCCGCGCAGATACGGTTCCTCAACACAAAAAAATGATTCTCAGGAAACGCTACTCATTGTATTATTTTTTGACCCTTATGGCCGGTGCCCGGCGTCAGATATTTGTGGCTTTTGCGGTCTTTCTACTGGTGGAAAAGTTTCATTTCAGTATCAAGGAGATTACCCTGCTCTTCATGTTGAACAATGCCATTAATTATTTCCTGAGCCCCTTGATTGGCAAGGCCATCATTCGTTTCGGAGAACAAAAAGTATTGTCAGTGGAATATCTGAGCCTCATCTTCATCTTCATTGCTTATGCCACCGTTGACTCCAAGTTGATCATTGCCGTCATGTATATTCTGGATCATATTTTCTTCAACTTCTCCATGGGAATCCGCACTTTCTTTCAGAAAATCGGTAATCCAAAACACATGGCACCCACTATGGCCGTTGGTTTTACCATCAATCATATTGCTGCAGTGGTAATTCCCGTTTTAGGTGGTTTAGCCTGGATTGTAGATTACCGAATTCCCTTTTTTGCCGGAGCTGGCATGAGTCTAATTTCCCTGTTCGCGGTTCAATTCATTTCCAGGAGTATCCAGAGAGCGGAGCTGAAGTCTCAAATCGATGGCACTTAATATTCATCAATCTCCTACCTCACTTCAATTCCCAAATCACCTGACAATCTTCAGGTGGAAATGCAAAATCCCAGGTGAACCACTTTTTGTCTTTAAGATTCATTTTCAATGGTTGTCAATAGCAGTTCCCGTTTTAGTTTAGTCCAGCAAAGGAGAAACAGATGAAAATCAAAGTTGAATACTGCGTTATCTGAAACTACCTACCCAGAGCAACCAGTTTGGTTGCCGGAATTCTTGAACAATACGGCAATAATGTCGAGACCTTGACCATCTTACCTTCCAGTGGAGGCGTTTATAATATCTGGAAAGATGATGTTCTTGTTTTTTCCAAAACACAGGAAGGTCGCTTCCCCTTCAGTGATGATGAGGTCATTCGACTACTGGATTAGTCCTTTACCATCCCGCCAATACCAATACCAATAACTATCTTTTCCCTCCCGTATTCTCCCAAAAGGGAAAACACTTTCGTGTAATTCGTGTAATTCGCGGTTTCTCATTTGCAAACCTGCTTTGCCTTATACCAGATCACAGACCAACAATTGTTAGCTTATTCATGTTTGAGAGCCCTATTGACCCGACTAAGTTTGGCAAGACTTTTTACTAACTGGCATAAGGGTGCCGTAAAAACTTATTTTGGGGAGAAAATCATGTATCGACATCTGGGGTTGATTACAATTATACTGCTGTCTCTGGCCAGTATTTCACTGGGCAAACAGGCTATCCCAAAAGGCGAACCTATTGCTTTGAGCATGCCAGGAGATTTTTACATGGCTCCCCAGTGGTCACCAAATGGTGATCAAGTGGCTGCAGCGGGTCCCAGCTATACCGGTTTATTTCTGATTGATTTTCCAAGTGGCGTTGCGATCCAGCTCAGTAATGCCTATTCAGCAGGATACGGTTTTGCCTGGTCCCATTCAGGCACCAGGATCGCCTCCCGAATAGCTCACTTCGATAATATGCTGAGAACCAATACGCTGGTAAGCTTCAATACTGAGGATTACTCAACTCAGCTGATCAGCGAACCCAGAACCCGTATGACCGGAACCCCCCTTTGGTCTACCACCGATTCCCATGTTTACCTGACCAATGCTGATAAGTTTGAAAGTTTTCATGCCAACAATAGCCGGACAACCTCCTTAAGTGAGTCTCTCTTTTATGTGAAAGACGGCCAACTACTCCATCGTGATACGGCCGGAAACAATGATCGCACACTCCCAGTCAACCAGGATAACATCACGAGCTATGCTGTTTCCCCTGATGGCTCCCGAATTGTTTATTCAACTTCCGGTCAAAAGCTATGGATCGCCAACAGTGATGGCAGTGGACAACATAGTCTTGGATCCGGAATTGCACCGGACTGGTCGCCTGACAGCAAGTGGATCGTTTTCATGCTGACTGAAGATGATGGCCATACCATGTTGGGCTCGGAATTGTATCTCCTGGACACTGACACCGAGACCCGTTTAAATATCAGCAATACTCCAGATCAGCTGGAAATGCATCCGGACTGGTCACCTGATGGGAGCTGGATCGTTTTTGATACTGAAGGACGTGGCCAACTCTTCATACAACAAGTGGAATGGAGGTAATCATGCGGAAATTAATATTGATCCTCTTGCTGACCATCTCTGGATTAAATGCACAAGTAACCGGTCTGGCCGGTTGGAATATCTTTCTGGATCCCGGGCATAGTCGTACTGAAAACATGGGTGTCAACGGCTATTCCGAGGCAGAAGAAGTCCTGCGAACCTCTCTGAATCTACGGGAAATACTTTTAACTCAGACCGACATTGATACGGTCTGGTCCGCCCGATATAATGATAACGTTCAGGTCAGCCTGTACGAGCGAACCCTGGATGCAAATAATCGGAGTGCTGCCTGGTATCATTCCATTCACTCCAATGCCGGTGCGCCTTCACACAACAACGTCCTATTGCTTTGGGGCGAACTGTATAATGGAACCCCTGATCCACCAGTGGGTGGAGAAGCCATGAGCGATATTATGATCGAATTGCTGGCAGATGTCATGCGCCTACCATCCATCGGTTCTCGAGGAGATTGCTCGTTTTACGCCTACTCTGGCGCCTGTACAGCCAGTTGGCCCGGTCCCTACCTTTATGTTAATCGTAATACCAATATGCCCAGTGAATTAAGCGAACAGGGACACCATACCAATCCCCTGCAAAACCAGCTCGCTATGAACGAAGAGTACAAACGGATGATGGCTTACAGTATGTTCTGGACCATTCTGGATAAATTTGGGCTGGATCGACCCTTCCCCGGTATTCTGGCAGGCCTTATCACCGATACGGAAACTGGACAGCGAATCAATGGTGCAACTGTAACCGTTAATGGTGAGAGTTATACAACTGACACCTATGAATCACTATTTCATTTGTTCACAGGGAATCCAGATGCCTACCATAACGGTTTCTATTTTTTCGAAGACCTGCCTGATTCCAGTTATGAGGTAATCGTTGCGGCTGAAGGGTATTACGCTGACACCCTCCAGGTAAATACCTTGGTTGATGATTTTGTCACTTTTCAAGATATCCAACTTCTGGCTCATATTCCACCAGTGATTGCATCTTCAGAACCGTCAGCTGATGACCCGCGTTTTCCAGCCTGGGAAACCCTGGTTTTTAATTTTAATCGTGCCATGGACGAGGCATCAACCGAAGCAGCTTTTAGCATTACCCCTGCAGTTTCCGGGGTTTTTGATTGGGCGAATCTATCAAAACGCTTGAGCTTTATTCCCGATGATACTCTGGCATACGAAAGTGATTTCTCCATAACAATTTTGGGGACAGCCCATGATGTCCATGGTCACCAGCTGGATGGGAACTACGATGGAATAGGTGGCGACGATTGGACCATTTCCTTCCATACCAGCCCTCCGGATATCACTGCTCCGGTGCTGGTGTCAGTCTATCCTGCGGATGGCACTCAGAACATGGAGTTGCGCCCCATGATCAACATCAGTTATGATGAGGAGTTGGAACCAAACAGCATCGATCCGAATCTGATCAAGTTGGAACGGCTTAGCGATCTGCACTTGATCGAAGGACGGTTGGAGCACTATGTGATCCACGAGAAAAGCACACTGGTCTTCTATGCCCAGGAAAATCTTCTGCCATCAGAGAATTATCGTCTCCGTATCTTCCCCGGCCTGGAAGATCTGTTTGGCAACGCCACCAGCAGTGGCACATTATTAACGTACCGGACTGCAAACTACACCCACACAATTACCACTATTGATAATTTTGACAGCAGTATCTCAAATACCTGGCTAGTTCCTCAACAGAGCGGAAGTACAACTGGTATTATTACTGAGTTAACCAGTGTTGGGCTCAATGATAGCGTGGTTACTTTCACCACTTCAAGTGTCAGCTCCATGCAATTGAACTATGGCTGGGACCAGGATGTTTCCTCCTGGCTGCTGCGAGAATATCTTAGCGGTGGCGCTCCTCGCAATGTTCACTTCAATAGCACTAAGATTATGCAAGCCTATGTTTTTGGAGATGGCTTAGGGAATCATTTTCGCTTCTGTGTCGATGACAATGTTCCAGTATCAGCAGCAGCTAATCACGAGGTTAGCCCCTGGTACACGATTGACTGGTACGGCTGGCGCCTGATAAGCTGGGATATGTCGGTGGACGGAACCGGTACCTGGATCGGTGATGGAAATTTAAACGGCATGCTGCGCTTTGACAGCTTTCAACTGACCTACGAACCGGATCAACCAAATGTTGGTGTCTATTACATCGATGAATTGAGGGTAGTGGAGCGCAATTATCTGGCATTGGATGATTCTCCTGATCAACAACCCACGGAGTTTGCGTTGCTGCCCAATTATCCCAACCCATTCAATCCCTGGACTAATATTCCCTTTACTTTACCTGAACGGACTGAGGTGCAAATCAGCATTTATGACCTGAGAGGTGCCGAAGTTGCCCACATATTCAGTGGATCATTGGAAGCCGGCCGGCATGTTACGCGTTGGAATGCAGCCCCTTTTACATCAGGACTTTATTTGGTGAAGATGGAAACCAATGATATCTCCATCACACGTAAGCTCACCGTTTTAAAGTAAATTGGATCAGTTTACTTAGAGGAGAAACCTATTTTGAAAACGAATTTTATTGTGCTGCTACTCATCATGACAACCGTGCTATCTGCCAAAGAGATCGTTGTGGAAGCAACCCGGAAACTCAATGGCAATCTGGAAGAACCCAGCTTTTTCCCAAGTTATTCAGCAGACGGTAATTCTATATATTTCACAGGCAATGCTTATACCGGGCTCTGGTCAATGGATCGTTCCAGTTTTGAAATATCCATGATCACAGATGTACCGGGAGCGGGATTTCAACCTATAAGCTTGACAGATGGTTCCATCGTCTTCAGGCAGGATGAGTTCATCAGTGGGCGAAAATATACCTCATTGTTTAGGTCAAGCACCAAGGGGATCCACCGTCTTATCGATCAAAAGCGTTTCCTGTCAACCACTGGCACTGCTGATGATCAAATAATAACCCGCACGGGAAACGACCTGGTTATGTTGGATGGCCCCAGTGAAAGCAGAGTTGATGCTTTACCAGCTGCCACTGCTCTGATAAATGCTGATCTCGGTTTGAAATTATTGCAAAATGGCATTCTGAAAGATCTGGAACCCCTGGGAAACGCAAATTATATCTGGGGGCAATTATCTCCGCAAAAGAATCTCATCGTTTTCACCGGGGTTGGCCGGGGAACTTTCATTTGTGACCTGGATGGTAAACTGATCACAGATCTCGGTTTGGCTCATGTACCGCAATGGTCTCCTGACGGTCATTTCCTGGTTTTCATGAAAGATCTGGATGATGGTCATCAATTCACCGAATCTGAAATATGGATATCTTCTGTTGATGGCAGCCAAGCCTGGATGATCACGGATACACCCAATCGGATCGAAATGTACCCGCAGTGGTCACCTTCGGGTAAGCAGATCATCTATCACTCACCTCAGGGTGAGATCTTCGAAACCACAATTTCCATCATCGACTAGAGGCTAAAATGAAAAAAACCATAATACTTTTCCTGGTGCTGGCCTCAATAACATTTTCACAGGACCTAACTGGCGTGAGGATCTGTATCGATCCCGGCCATGGGGGTCATGAAGGTGATGATCGCTACATTGAAGCAACCGGATTTTGGGAGTCTGAATCAAACCTGACCAAAGGCTTGGAGTTGAGGACTATCCTCCTTGGGCTGGGAGCAGACGTTGCGATCACACGCACCGGAAACAATGGCACCACCGATGATCCCTCGCTTTCTGAGCGGATCGGTCTGGCCAATTCTTTTAATGCCGATTATTTCAATAGCATCCATAGCAATGGTTTTAACGGTACCGCCAATTACACCATGGTTATTTACAATGGGCATACCAATACGCCTACATATCCCCTGGCAAGAACCATGGCTCTAATCATGGCGCCTGACATCCATGCCGTTGATTATACCACCAGCAATCTTGCCATTGGAGATTTGACCCTGAATCCCAGTTGGACCTATGGCTATGGCGTGCTTTATCCTGCTAATATGCCGGCAACTATTTCTGAGGGTTCTTTTCATGACTATCTGCCGGAATCCTGGAGATTAATGAATCTGGACTACCGCAAGCATGAAGCACGAGCCATTGCCAGAAGCTTCTTGGATTACTTTGATGAACCAGGCTTTTCAACTGGTGCGATCGCCGGCTTGGTACGGGATGCTGAGGAACTGGTTGATTATTTTTACTTTTCCAGTCTTGGTGATCAGCGATTACCCCTAAATGGTATTCAAGTAAACATTGAGCCAGGTGGTTTCAGCTCTACCGGTGATGATAACAATAATGGATATTTTTGTGTTGATGATCTGGCACCCGGTCAGTACGAGATCACGGTCAATGCTCCAGGATATGCAACTGATTCAAGGACAGTTAATGTTAGTTCCAATACAACAACCATCAGTAATTTTATACTTCAAAACAACGCCCCCCCTATTATTGTAAGCTCTCATCCGGCAAATGCCGATACCACCTATCCTGCCTGGGACATTCCAAATTTTACTTTTTCCAAAGCCATGAACGAAGCTTCTGTGGAAGCAGCTTTCACCATCGAACCTCACATTGACGGAACTTTTTACTTCGCTCCCGATGGTAAACTAATGGCTTATCTGATAACCGACACGCTGGCATATCTCACCGATTACACCATCACAATTGCCGGCACGGCCATGGATCTTTCCGGTTTTCACCTGGACGGTGACCAGGATGGCAGTGGTGGTGATGATTGGACTATCTGGTTCAGAACCAGCCCACCGGATAATACAGCACCCGTCATTGTGGACACCTATCCGGTTTCAGGGTCTGAGTTGGTAGATCTTCGACCGATCTTTAACATTGTTTGGGATGAGGAACTGGAACCTGAGACAATTACTACCGACATGATCAAACTTGAACGGATCTATGATCTTCAGCTTCAGGAAACTGTTATTGAACATCATGTTATCAACGATCAGAGCATCCTGGTGCTTTATGCCATGAATGACCTGCTTGATGCCGAGTCCTACCGAGTGAGGATTTTTCCCGGTTTCGAAGACCTTTTTGGAAACGCTCAAAGCAATGGCACGTTGATCAGTTTTACAACTTCCAATTTTGATTACAACATTGTCAGTATTGACAACTTTGAAAATGGCTTGACTTCAAACTGGTGGCAACCATCCTCCAGTGGCAGTACAACAGGCGAAATTGGTGTGGAAACTGCCATGTCCGGCAGTACGGACTTAACGGTCATGAACATTGGGAGCGAAACTTCAATGGCTCTCAATTATGGCTGGAATCCCGATGCGGGATCCTGGCTGATTCGCGAATACCTCAACTCTGGGCCCCCTCAAAATGTTCACTTCAGCAGTAGCAAAATTATGCAGGCCTACGTCTTCGGGGATAACAATGGTAACCAGTTTCGTTTTTGTGTCGATGATAATGTCACGGGAAGCGGAACTCACGAGGTCAGTCCCTGGTATACTATTGACTGGTACGGCTGGCGACTGATAAGTTGGGATATGGCGGTGGACGGAACCGGAACCTGGATCGGCGATGGCAATCTGGACGGCTCGATGCGTTTTGACAGTTTTCAGCTGACCTACGTACCGGGTCAACCAAATGTTGGGGTCTATTACATTGACGAATTGAGAGTGGTGGATCGCAACTATCTGGCGCTGGATGATCCACAGGATCAACGGCCAGCAGAGTTAGCCCTGCTACCCAACTATCCCAACCCATTCAATCCCTGGACCAGCATTCCCTTTACTTTACCAAAACGAGCTGAGGTGCAAATCAGCATTTATGACCTGAGAGGTGCCGAAGTGGCCCACATATTCAGTGGATCATTGGATGCTGGCCGACATGTTACCCGCTGGAATGCAGCCCAGGTATCATCCGGGCTTTATTTAGTGAAAATGGATGTCAATGATATCTCCATCACACGTAAAATCACAGTCCTAAAGTAAATTGAATCAGTAACCGAAGATCAGAGCATGATAAAACTACAAGTCATCATACCCTTTTTCCTCTTATTGACCGCGACGCTGGTCTTTGCTGACCGTGAATCAAAACATGGCACGGTTCCCGTCAGTTGGTCCAATCAAGTGGAAAAGGACATGGTCAACCTTATTGCAAAGAATGAGCAAGCCAGACAAATTTATACCCGGGTGGTTAAGCGTTTGCGTCGTAGTGGTGTTCCGGCAACTTATGCCTGGCAGGTTCTTTCAAATCCTGGGATCAAGATCGATCCAAGTATCTCAACCCGGTTTGCTAAACCGGCTGAAAAAATGGATTATACTGATTACCGGCGTATCTTCGTCAATACCAAGCGGATCGATGGGGGTATAAAATTTTACAATGAACATAAAACCCTGCTGTATCAGGTCGCAAAACGCTATGGTGTGGATCCATATCTCATCCTTAGCTTTGTTGGTGTAGAAACCCAATATGGAATGTATGCCTCGGCTTATCCGGTCTTCAACTCGCTTCACACCATCATCCATAACATTCCCCGCCGGGCAAAATGGGCCGAAGATGAAATGGTCGCCTGGTTCATGATCTGTCGCGTTGACGGTTTAGGTCCGCATGATGTTAAAGGCTCCTATGCCGGTGCCTTTGGCTATGGACAATTCATGCCCACCAGCTTTAAAAGTTACGCTGTTGATATGGATGGAGATGGTGTGAGGGAGCCCTTTGAATGGGCGGATGTTCTGGCCAGCATTGCTAATTATCTGCTCAAACGAGGTAATTATCAGATCAGCAGTACCGATTTTTCAGAGAATTCAGCCAATTGGCGAGCAGTCTACAAATACAATCCTTCTAAGAATTATGTGAGGGTTGTTCTCGAACTGCGAGCTGAGCTCAAGCAAGCCATAAACAGCTAGACTTATTCCCTTACAGCTGGAACCACCCCGCCGATCACATAAAGCAAGGCCATCAGCACCAGCGTAAATTTCGGAAGGGCAACCCATTTCGCCAGCACCGGCAACACCTCATTCTGTGACCCCAATAGCAATTTAATCAAGGCAATATTTTCAACGATATCCAGAAAAGAAGCCAGGAGTACTCCTGCTGCCAACCAAACTCCCAACTTTTTCACAGTAGACCACTGCATCGGTAATCTCTGAGATATAAGCAGGCAACCCAACGCTATTGTAAATCCATAAAGGGCCAAAAATAAAAAGTCCAGACCCATATTGATCCCAGCATAGATCATGGTCTGCCCGCTCCAGGATTTAATGATATCCTGGCTTCCCTCGAGGGTCCCGATCAATTCAAAAGTGATAATTCCGCCTGGGGCAGCTTCTGTCTTAAGCGGCTCACCAGTGATCTGCATTCCAAGCAGTGTAAGGATTGTCAAGCCAACCAGTATCCAAAATACCGGGACTATCTTTTCCTGATTCAATATTGCCAACATGATTAATTGCCTTTTTGATGGACGTGAACAGCCGTCTGAGGAAATGGAATACTGATGCCGGACTCATCCAGAGCCAATTTGATCTTTTCAGTCAGGTTAAACTTAACCGCCCAGTAATCGAACCAGGGTCTCATCAACTTGTTGACGCTTGAGCAGTTTTGCCAAAAGACCGGTAACTTTGCGGGCAATATATTTACCAATAAAGAATATGAGTATTGCCCCCAGAATACTCCAAGCATAATTATGTCGAGTAGACCTGTTCTATTATTGTATTGATATCCATTTAAATTTTTCTCCTGTTTATTGATCGAAATTGCTACTGAGTTGGTTCCGGGCTGGTATTACCCATGTCAACCGTAACCCGCCATTGTCCATCAAGCTAAACAGCTTAATCCTCTGGATACAAAGTCACCTGGATCATGTTATCCAGGTCAAAATATTTGGCTGCTGCGGCTTGGGCATCTTCTGCATCAAAGCCCTCGATCAACTCACTGAATTTCATGAAATTCTCCAGATCGCGACCTTCACGATAGTAGACTGCCAACGAATTCAGCCAATACCTATTCTTTTGGATATTGATCTCACGTTCACGGCGTTGGGATTCCTTTACCTTATCCACATTGGTTTGATCCGGAGCTTCGGTCATGATCTTTTTGATCTCAATCATAACTGCATCCGTCAATTCATGAACTCTGTCTGGAGCACAGCCGAAGGTGACATTCAATGAATATTCTGCTGTGGGTTCTTTGGACATACTGGCCCAGACTCCAACACCATAGACACCCCCCATATCTTCACGCAGCACCTCCCGGAGACGAATACGCAGAACTTGCATCATGGAATACATATCATAACGGTTTTGACGGGTATAATCAAAATCACCTGAGAAAACTATGCGGGTAGTGCTCTTTGGTTCCACGCCTCGCTTCACGTCGCGGGTGATCTTGCCCTGAGGGGTGACAACATTTTCATCCACCCACTTTTCGTTCCTGTTCATCACTGGTAGCGATCCAAGATATTGAAGGATCAATGGGGTGATCTGTTCCTGGTTAAAATTTCCCACAAAGAAAAAGGTGAAATCACCGGCATCGGCAAATCGATCATTATACAATTGTTGAGCTTTGGTCAGATCGATCTGATCCAACATGGCAACGGTCATTGGTTTGCGCCGTGGATGATGTCCGTTCAGGGTCACCTTCAAAGTATCGCCGTAAGCGGATTCAGGACTCAGGCTCTTGTTTTCCAGCTGTGACCGGAATTGGGTCATGAGCGATGCGAAAGCCTCACTATCCTGGCGACTGGCAGTGAATTGAAGATAGATCAATTGGAATAATATTTCGAGGTCAGCAGGAGAAGCAGAGCCGCTCAAACCTTCATAGAGAGCCTGAATATAGGGTGTGGTGGAGACCTGTTTTCCAGCCAGCATTTTTTGCAGATCCACCATACTGAAAGTCCCCAAACCACTATAATCTATGATCCTGGCAGCCATCTTGCCTGTGATCAGATCCTCATCTGAAAAGACCGAATACCCACCCGGGCTATAAGCCTGGAACAGGATTTCATCATTTTTAAAGTCTGTTGATTTCAGGACCACCTTCACACCGTTGCTCAGGGTCAATTCATGGGTGTCGATATCTTCATAAACCTTTTCAGCAATGACAGTCCCGGCCTGGGGCAACTCTGGAATAAGTGGATCGGTAGAGACATTATCTACATAGGGATCGATGTTTAGAGTCGCAATCTTTTCAAATACAGCAGCTAATTCAGTTTCAGATGGCAACGCCAGACCTTCTTTTTCAGGACTGGATGCCATCACCACTCTATTTTCATCTGTAATGAGTTTCTGCGCCAGAGCATTCACTTCTGTTAGCTGAATACCGGGAACCGTTTCCTGATATAGCTTGAATTCATATTCGATTCCAGGTGTTGCCTCTTCTTGCAAAAAATGCCGGATTAATTCAGAGGCATATCCGCGAGATTCCTGTTTATCGCGTTCCTGGTAGAGTTTTTCCATTCCTTTGAGAATCTCTTTTTTGGCTCGGATCAACTCAGTTTCTGTAAAACCATACCGGCGAACCCGCTCACCTTCAACCAAAACAGCTTCCAGTCCCTGAACAAGACCTCCATCTACCACACCGGCCCCCAGGGCAACCATCTCAGCAGTGCGAGCCCAACCCCATTTTGCGGAATAGGCATACAGGAAGGGTGAATCAGCTGTCTGGGAAATCTCACTAAAGCGGGCATTTAGCATCTCATGGTAGAGTCGCTCAACAATACCGCTGCGATACTCTCCCGCTGTACGATTGATATGAGCAGGATGCTTGAACAAAACATTAAGGCTGGAACGTGTCGCTTCTGGATCAGATGCCAACGCAAACAGGGTCTCCTGGTGGCCGGGAACCGCATGGGCTTTTCGCTCACGTGTTTCATCCCGTTTTGGAATAGCACCAAACAGACTTTTGATCCTGGCTTCCATTGCCAACGGGTCAAAATCACCTACAGCTACAACAGCCATGAGATCAGGCCGATACCATTCCTTATAAAACCGTCTGATGGTCTCATAACTGGCATTTTGAACCACATCCATGGAACCAATGGGCAATCTTTCAGCGTATTGAGAGCCCTTGAACATAATGGGGAGCTGCTTATCGAACATGCGCTGTCCAGCACCCTGACCCAACCGCCATTCTTCTAATACAACCCCACGTTCTTTGTCGATCTCTTCATCTTCAAGGGTGACCTTGTGAGCCCAGTTCTCCAGGATTTGCAGACCTTTATCCAGCTGACTGGCACTGTCGGTTGGCACTTGAAGCATATAGACCGTTTCATCAAAACTTGTGTAGGCATTCAGATCAGGTCCGAAACGCATCCCGATGGATTCCAGATAATTCACCAGATCCTGTTTGGGGAAATCTTCTGTCCCGTTAAAGCAGAGGTGTTCAAGTAAGTGTGCCAGGCCCCGCTGGTCTTCATCTTCCAAAATAGAACCGGCATTGATTACCAGTCGTAACTCTGCCCGATTTTCCGGTTTGGGATTAACTTTAATGAAGTATTCCAGACCATTCTCCAGCTTTCCGCTAACCAGATTCGGATCGACCGGTAGTTGTGAATTCAGATCAATGGTGGCAGTTTCGGCTTCTTGCCCGGTGAACACACAAGCCGATAACAAAAGAACGAGACCGATCAAAGCAGGTAAAATGAAACGTGAACGAAGCATGTTTATATCTCCTGATAATTATTCAAAATAGCAAAACAGTATAATTTGATTCCTGGTTGAATGGTACGACTACTTGCTTACAGGATGGTAACGGGAATATTTTTTAAAACAGGCTCATCGTCAGAATGCGTACCTGGATACAATCATTGAGATTTGTGGTCAATAAAATATTCTGGGGTACAAAGGTATAAGAGGCCGTGTGAAAACTCCATTGCAATGGAATAATTACTTGCTAACATTAGCTTTGGTTTTCTACGTATAGTGCTGTTACTCTTGATACTTACCCCAGGCTTCAGCCTGGGGGTTATAAAAATATTAAAAAGGAGGGCTTTAGCCCAACAATACTGGGCTAAAGCCCATAGAACCAGTAGGATATCATACCCCCAAGCTAAAGCATGGGGTAAGAGTTGTCCCTATTCTCACACAGCCTCTAAAGCATGGGGTAATTACAAAGCGCCACAACCTTCAGTTGAATTTTGTCAATACAACTATTTTAGAGAAACTTCTGCTAAAATCTAGCTACGTCTTTTTGAGCCCAGTAATTTCGCTCCGGGAAGACCCCTGAAACCGACTAACTCTCAGATCTTATCAGGGCTTTATGCACGAGGGTAATCAATGATTGATAACTCTGGTCAGTTGCCAGACTCATCCCGATCTCACAGGTGCGACTGGTGGAATAGTAACCTTGAGCAGCAACTTGCTTCACTTCTCGGGCTTCTGCCGTGGTGGCGCTTTCTGTCAGTTCAGGGACTAAAAATCCTCTATCTCCTGCAAAACCACAACAGCCTGTATCGAGGGGAACGACCACTTTCCGGGCACAGCGTTGGGCAATATTCTTCATTTTCTCCTCAATCCCCATCTGGCGGGTGGAACAGGTCAAATGCAACACAACCTGCTCCTGCACCTGCCAAAGACTGAGTTTATCCAGAACTTTATCATGGAGATACTCCACCATATCCATGATCTTCAAATCCCGCCAACGCGCCAGATGAATCCCACTCAAAATTTTGTCGTAGTGTTTGAGATGGTTGGAACAGGGGCTGGTATCCATAACGATGGGCAATTGCCCTTCTAAAGAACTGATCCATAGCATTTCAGTCGTTCGGATAGCGGCCTGCAGGGCTGTGTCCGGAAAACCTTTGGAACTGAAGGTCAAACCACAGCACAAATCGTCCAGGTGTTGTGGATACCCCAGTTGAATATCTGCCGCTTCAAGCACTTCCTGAAAAGCCTGGGGAACTGACAATTCGGGTTGGCTAGTATCTGACAAACCTCGACTCAAGCAGGAGGGGAAATAGATCACCTCAGCTTTGCCAGCCTCGGAAGCTGGCTGACGACAACTCTGTCCGACTCCCAGCTGGCTATTTAAAGCTGGAAATGCTCCATGACTCAGGGTTGCCAGCGTTTTTACTCCGCTATGGATAGCTTTATTTTTCAGAAGAATGCGGAGGGGTGTGAACAAACGCATCAAAGATCTGAATCCGATCATGGTCCATGAAAAATTTCGTTCCAGGCTTTGGCTGAAAGCTCTACTGGCTGAACCATGATTATCGGCGCGGAGTTGCTTCATGAGTGATCCAGTATCAATGTCCATCGGGCAGCTAAGACCACAAAGCCCATCGGTGGCGCAGGTCTCAATACCTGAATACCTGAAAGCTTTTGTCAGTTTTTTAACCAGAGCTTCATGCTCTCCGGTACACCTATACATTTCGATCTCACGCAGCACATTGATCCTCTGACGAGGGGTCAGGGTCAGATCTGCCGAAGGACACCAGGGCTCACACAGTCCGCATTCAATACACTTATCGATGAGAGGGTCAACCCGAGGAATGGGTTTGATATTTTTTAAATGGATCTGATCATCACTACTGATCAACACATCGGGGTTCAGGATGCTCGAGGGATCTAGCAGAAGCTTCAACTCTTGCATGATACGGTAGGCTTCAGTCCCCCATTCCCGCTGGACGAAAGGTGCCATATTGCGACCGGTACCATGCTCTGCCTTCAAGGATCCATCGTATTTGTTGATGACCAATTCAACCAGATCTTCCATGAATTTCCTGTAATTCTGGAGTGTGCGCTCACGGGAAAGGTCAAGACTAAGTTTAAAATGAAGATTACCGTCACCGGCATGGCCAAAGATCACAGCATCAGTATAATCGTAGTGCTTCAACAGGAATTTGAGGTCTTTGATGGCTCGCGCCAGATCCTTGACCTTAAAACAGACATCCTCACTGAGGACTGTGGTTCCATGGGGTCGTGTTGCTGCATGAAGGGGTCCCAACTCACGCCGCATTTTCCACAATTTGTCCCGCTGTGCTGGATCATTGAAAAATTGAGGTTTTAAATGTGGTTGTTTCTCAAGAATGATTTGTAGTGCAGATTCGACCTTACGGCTTAGGGCGTCTGGATCACCTGCTTGAAATTCAATAAGCAGGGCAGCCGAGCCTTCTGTTAAATGGCCATATATTTCATCTGGTAAACCGGTTATGTGCTGAACAGCCCGGATAGCTGCATCATCCATGATCTCCAGAGCATAACTACCTGCTCTTTTCAACTTGGGCACCAGCCCGGCGGCCTCATTGAGAGAATTTACGATCAACAACGCGGTCGCCCTGTGCTCCTGAAGAGGAATGGTATTCAAAGTGACGTTTGAGATAAATCCCAGGGTTCCTTCTGATCCGACCATGAGATGGGCTAATATTTCCAGCGGCTTTTCAAAGTCCAGGAAGCTATTCAGGGCATAACCCGAGGTGTTCTTCAGCTTGTATTTATTGCGAATTTTTTTTGTTAGGGCTGTGCTTCCCCTGATCTGATCACGCAGTCGCAATAGACCTTTGTATGCCTGAGGAGCCTGGCGCTGAAATTTTTCATCATCTTGAGGATCGGCAGTGTTCAAAATCAATCCATTAGGCAGCACCATTTCCATGGAAGCCAGGGTTTGGTAACTATTTGCAAAATTGCCTGACCCGATCCCGCTGGCATTATTGGCCACAATTCCACCGATCAAGGCTGACCGAATGGACCCCGGATCTGGACCGATCCGATAGCCCCGAGATTCCAGGTGTTGATTGGCTTTTTCAGCAATAACACCCGGTTGCAACTTGATTTGTTTGCCACCCTCGAGAATCTCCAGATCGCGCCAACCCTGTTTGATCTCCACCAGGATATCATCGCTGACAGCCTGACCTGAGAGACTGGTGTCGCCGGCTCTGAAGACGATGTTTCGTTTACGTTGGGTGGCAATCCGGAAAATAGTTGCGATATCATTAACTGTTCTGGCTTTGACCACGAACCGGGGTAACAGGCGATAAAAACCGGCATCCCGGGCAAAAGCGTGACGCTGAAGTAATTCATCGCTAACTTGCTCAGCAGATAGTTGCCGTTTTAGATCACGCCGGATACGCGTTCGAAAAGGGAAATACATTGGTCTTATGCCCCTGGATGGGTGTGTTTTGCTTTTCTAGACGATGCTTTGAACCATCGTTGATTGTTCACCCGATAAATTTAATTCAAGGTGAGCGTCATAACTCGCTCAGTAATTGTGGAAACAGGAATACACATGGGAACAATAATCGTGTCTGTTCCTAAATAGCTGATACTGTTGATCATTCGTTCATCGTTCTCTTCAACAATATCGTAGCGGATTTCAATTTGATCTCCTGACAAAACATAGGTTCCG
>JAYEKW010000002.1 GCA_034716895.1 Candidatus Neomarinimicrobiota bacterium | reverse complement strand
ATTGAATTTAGACAATATAAAAAGCAATGGATACGCGTTTCAGGAAGAGATGATATATTTATGCGAGAAAAAGAATTTTTCAATAAAAGAAATTCCGATAACATGGAGTTGAGCCATTATGCGCCTTCACGTCAAAAGAGCTTACACTCCGCGCTATTAGAACTATAGATTCTTACGGCTATCCATGACCAGTTTAATACATCTCCCACCAATACCGGGCTTGCCCCGGCGTAGTCACGCAAATATCTTCGGATTGGCACCTATATTTCACGACGAATCCGGGCTTGCCCCGGCGTAGTCACACAAATATCTTCGGATTGGTACCTATATTTCACGACGAAGCCGGGCGACCGGAATACTCAATTGCTCCCTATATTTTGCCACAGTTCGACGGGCAATTGGGAAGCCCTCAGTCTGTAAAACCTTGGAGATGGCTTCATCGGAAATCGGACGGGATTTGTCCTCTTCCTCAATGATCACCCGTAGACGCTCTTTGATGCGTCGGGTAGAAATATTCTCACCATCCTCGGCTTCAATACCTTCACTGAAAAAGTACCTCAATTCTAAAACACCCCAATCAGTTTGAGCATATTTTCCACTGGTGACCCGGCTGATGGTAGAAATATCCATACTGATATCTTCAGCAATATCCCGTAGAACCATGGGTTTTAAATGATCTTTCCCTTTTAAGAAAAAGCCCTTCTGCCGTTCGATGATAGCATTGATCACCTTGAGCATGGTGATCCGTCGCATTTGGATGGAGTTAATGAACCACTTGGCTGACTCTACCTTTTTCTTCAAAAATAGCTTGGTGTCAGTATCCAACTTCTTCTGATTGTGGATCATATTTTTGTAGCTGCCGGAGATGCGCAATTCAGGAATAAATGAATCGTTCAGAGTGACGATAAATTCACCATCTTGCTCTGTGATGTAAAAATCAGGTGTGACATAGTTATTTTTCGGGTCGATATAGCCATCACCCGGTTTTGGATTCAGCTGAGAGATCAATTCCTCGGCTTCACGCAGACCAGCCTTGGTCAGATGGAGTTTACGCAAGATCCTTTCGAAGCGTTTATTGGCAAACTCATTAAAGTAGTCACGTATGATAAAATGAGCCGGTGTATCCGGATAGATCTTCTCTATCTGCACCAACAGACATTCCTGTAGATTCCGGGCACCGATACCCAATGGTTCGAACTGCATCAATTGAGCGTGAATTCTCTCAACGGTACTCAGATCAGTTTCAAACTTTTCAGCAATAAAATCCAACTGAATGATAAGATACCCGCGTTCATCCAAACTCCAGACCATCTCTTCAATGATTTCTTTATGCTCTTCCCTGATATGTGAAGTAGCGATCTGTTCAATGATATCCTCAGCCAGACTCGGTTTATAAGCATTTTGGATTTCTATCTCTTCAGCACTCTTATCGTAATACTCCTTGGCTTCATAGCCGTCGTTGGAGAAATAATCCTCTAGATCGATCTCCGGCTCTTCAGTTTCCGCCTCTTCTTCTGGATTATCCAACTCCTCAACATCGTCCTCAAGCTCCAGGAGTGGATTGATCTCGAGTTCGGTCTTGATTCGCAATTCCAGGGCCATTGAGGGTAACTGCAGCAGCGTGGAAAGCAGAATCTGCTGGGGCGTGAGGGTCTGTTTTAATTCAAGATGTTGTGATAGTTCCACAGTGCTTATCGATCCAATTTGAAGTTACTGCCAAGGTATAATTTCCTGGCCTGTTCATCATTCGCCAGAAACTCGGCGTTCCCTGACAATAATATTTTTCCCTGAAAAAGTAAATAGCTGCGATCCGTTATGGATAAGGTTTCATGTACATTATGATCCGTGATCAACACCCCGATACCCTTATTTTTCAAGGCCAGGACAATCTGCTGGATATCCTCTACTGCGATGGGGTCAACCCCGGCAAACGGTTCATCCAATAAAATAAATTTGGGGTCAGTGACCAGTGACCTGGCAATTTCAGTCCGGCGTCGTTCACCTCCACTGAGCTGATGCCCTTTGTTCCTGCGAACATGAGTGATGGATAGCTCTTCCAGGAGCTGCTCAAGTTTAACTTCTTGATCCTGCTTACTGATATCCAGGGTCTCACAAATCAGGCGCAGATTGTCTTCCACACTCAGCTTTCTGAAAATGCTGGCTTCCTGAGGTAGATATCCGATCCCGGATCTTGCCCGCTGGTACATGGGTGAGCGGGTGATCTCTACTTCCCCCATGAAAACCGTTCCCGAATTGGGTCGGATCATACCAGTAATCATATAAAAGGTGGTTGTTTTTCCAGCACCATTCGGTCCCAACAGTCCAACGACCTCACCTGTTTTAACCTCAATGGAAACATCACTGACAACCGTACGCTTGCCGTAATGTTTAAAAAGATGGTTACCCCTGAGAACAATTTCACTCATACTTTTTTATTTAATAATTCCATTTTTCTACAAATTTTCAATCTTCAATCTCACGATAAGTCACTCCCGTAGGCTGAGTGATAGTCCAATTCTCCAGATTTGCATCAGATTCAAAGCCTACTCCATAAAGTGTATCGGTTGCCGTGGTAAGCACAATGGAATCCTCGGTGAAAATGGATTCGCTATCCTCATTCCAATACAAAATTCTGGTAGTCAGAGTCATTCCGGAATCTGATCTCACAAAAACATTTCCGGTTGCCGTAAAGAGATGACGTTGATCATCGATCCGACCCGTATCGGCAGACATGGTCGAGCTGTGTTCTCCATTTCGACCAAAAAAATCCAACTGCACCTCCCCGATAAAAATGATCTCCCGGGGCTTATCGTATTGAGCCGAATAAGCGGCACTGGCCTGCACCGTTTCTTTACCAACTGAATTTATACGGATGGCGGGATTCCAACTTTCCTGACTGGGAATGCGAGCCTCCTCAGCTTTACCTTGCTCTAATGATTGCCCCACAGGTTCGCAGGCAATGATTAAACCCAGGAATATGATCAGTAGTGAATGTTGGAATGTCATGCCCACAATGTAGACTAAGTTTGAAACAATGTCAGGAAAAAAAGCTGGCAATCACCAGTGTTTTGGCATAGTCTTAGATTAAGTGCAAAAAACGCACCATCTGGAGATTCAGTATGCAAACTTTTCGTCAGCATCTTAAAGATAAAGTCCTTGTTTTTGATGGAGCTATGGGCACCAGCATTCAGCATTTGGAGTTAACAAAGGATGACTTCTGGGGGAAAGAAGGCTGCAACGAACTCCTGATACTCTCCAAACCTGATGCCATCCGTTCGATCCATGCCAGCTTTTTGGAAGTGGGCTGCGATGTGATCGAAACCAACACTTTCGGTGGCACTCACATCGTACTGGGCAACTATGGTCTCTCTGATAAAATTGTTGAAATCAACCTAAAAGCTGCTCAACTGGCCCGCTCGGTGGCAAAGGATTTCTCCACTCCAGCTCACCCCAGATATGTAGCTGGCTCCATGGGACCGGGTACCCGTCTGCCTTCGTTAGGGCATATTACATATCCAGAGATCTACCAGGCTTATCGCGAACAGGCAGCCGGGCTAATCGATGGTGGTGTTGATGTTATCCTGGTGGAAACTGTTCAGGATCCCCTGCAAGCCAAAGCGGCGCTAAATGCCGTCTTTCATACCCTCCATGAAAAGCACATCGATTTGCCAGTCATGGTTTCAGTAACCATGGAGGCCACTGGCACCATGCTTCTGGGAACCGATATGCTGGGTGTACTGACCACCCTTGAGTCTTACCCGCTTGCCGTAGTTGGAATGAACTGCGGAACCGGACCCAAGGCCATGGGCGAACACCTCCACACCCTCTCAGCCCATTCACCCTTCCCGATCTCCGTGATACCCAATGCGGGTTTACCCCAAAATATTAACGGCGAAATGCTCTATGATCTAACCGGACCTGAACTCGCCCACGACTTACGGCATACCATTGATGAAATGGGTGTGAGTGTGGTGGGTGGCTGTTGTGGAACCACTCCCAACCATCTCAAACATGTGGTTGAACAAGCCGGACGACTGAATCCGCCTCCCCGAGACCCTGTTTTCTACGCTGCAGCGAGTTCGCTCTATGCGGTTTCCAAGTTCGATCAGGAGTCCAAACCACTGCTCATTAGTGAAGCAACCAATGCCAATGCATCCAGGGAATTCAAAGAATTTCTCATGGCAGGTGATCTGGATAGTATGGTCAGTCTGGCTCGAGACCAAGTTGCTGAAGGAGTTCATCTCCTGGATGTCTGTGTTGCCTGTGAGGATCGCGATGAAGCAGCTGACATGAGTCAATTCATTGAAAGGGTGAACAGCCAGATCTCAATTCCCATCATAATTCACTCCACTGAACCCAGGACCATTCGGGCGGCTCTGGAACGAACCACCGGCCGGGCAATGGTATATTCCATAAATTTGGAAGCGGGTGAAACAAAAGCCATCGAGATCATCAAACTCTGTCAAGAATTTGGAGCTGGTCTGGTTTGCCGAATTGCTGATGAAACGGACATAGCCAGAACTGCTGAACAAAGGTTGACCATTGCAAAGCGGCTCTACAACCTGGCAGTGACCCAACAAGGGCTGCGTGAAAGCGATCTTTTCTTTGACTTCCCTACCTTCTCACTGGCGTCTGGAGATGAAACGCTTCACAGATCTGCCGGTGAAACTCTGGCAGGGATCAGTCTGATCAAGTCAGCTTTTCCGGAGAGCTTCACCTGTCTGAACCTCTCAAATGTTTCTGCTGGATTAAAACCAGACACCCGTGAGCTGGTAAACTCAGTTTTTCTTCACCTGGCAATAGAAGCCGGACTGGATGCCGCCATGCTGCATGCCGAACATATTCTACCCTACCATAAGATCAAAGAAGCCGACCGTAAACTCTGCGAAGATTTCATCCTGAACCGTGAAACGCCTGATCATGACCCCCTGGTGAACCTGTTGGAAGCGCATATCGATCCGGAAATGGCCACCATAATTGAAGGTGATCCATGGGAACTACCCAGGCAAATCGCATCCATTCCTGAACCGCCTTTTTGGGGACGCAGGGTCATTCATGATATCGGTCTCAACACCATTTTCCCATTTATCAACAAAGCTGCCCTATTCAGAGGTCAGTGGGGTTTTAAGCAGGGCCAGATCAGTCCGGAAGACTATGCTAAAATTGAGCAGGAGACCATCTTCCCCACTTTCGACAGGCTCACAACTCAGGTCATAAACGAGCAACTATTGATCCCGACGGTGATCTACGGATACTACGCCTGTCAGTCAGAGGGTAACCGGCTTTGGATTTATGGGCAACCCGATGATGAACAACCGCTGTATCATATTGATTTCCCGCGACAAAGCAAACCACCGAAACGAGCCATTCCTGATTTCTTCTGCAGTATAGAATCTGGAAAACGTGATGTTTTGGCTTTTCAGCTGGTGACCATTGGCAAAAAAGCGTCTGAATATGCGCATGGATTATATGCAAAAAATGCCTATGCTGAATACCTCTATTTTCATGGCCTGGCGGCGGAAACTGCCGAAGCTCTGGCTGAATACTGGCATCAACAAATTCGTCAGGAATTGAATATCCATCAGTCAGATGGTGATGAGGTCAAGCAGCTATTCCATCAGAAATATCAGGGAAGCCGCTATTCATTTGGCTATCCGGCTTGTCCTGAACTCAAAGACCAGGAGTTGATCTTCAAGCTACTGGATGCCCCGGCAGAGGGGATCATGCTCACTGAGGACTATCAGATTATTCCCGAACAAAGCACCTCAGCTATTATTGTTCATCATCCCGAAGCAACGTTTTTTTCAGTATAGGTTTTGTCTGTCGGCGAAGGAGAGCTGCGACGGCAAAATTGGTTTCAACCCGGTTGCTGCATATGAAAACCTGTTTGACCGCCAGGCGCTTGAAAACGGGTTAAATTAACACATAAGGTAAAATATGAATCACATACACGGTCACGAAGTCATGCACATGATGGCGAAATCAGGTCTTTCTTATAGTAGAGACTCACTACGTCCGGCTATTCATGAACAATTTGGAGCTGAAACGTCTGCTCTGACAGGCCGGTCGTCTATGCCGAAGCCAGCCTTTAGAGTATGACTTCGTGCGCGCAGGCACAGGCAGGTAGCCGAGGAGGAGGAAACGTTTGATACTTTGATGTTGCTCAGCACAGGCAAGCTCACTACAAACTTTCGAGCTGAATGTCTTTCGATTCAGATATATCCACTTTTAATAGAATCACGTCACAAATCATAAACTCAAACCACTTTGTATCCAACTACCGTATAGAGGCTGTGTGAAAACTTCATTGCGTCGGAATAATTGCTTGCTAACATTAGCTTTAGTTGTCTACGTATAGTACTGTTACTATTGATACTTACCCCAGGCTTCAGCCTGGGGGTTATAAAAACCTTAAAAAAAGGAGGGCTTTAGCCCAACAATACTGAGCTAAAGCCCTAGG
>JAYEKW010000001.1:2925-6507 GCA_034716895.1 Candidatus Neomarinimicrobiota bacterium | reverse complement strand
GTTTTGATGATTTGGCCATCATCGATAAGAATCATTTGTTCACAGGTTTCCAGAACCAGCTCCAGGTCATGGGTGGCCAGGATCAAAGTTCCGCCCCACTCACGAAACATATTGATAAAATTGCGACGACCCTGAGGATCCAGTTCGCGCGAAGGTTCATCAAAAAGAGTCAGGGGGGAACGCCTTGCCAGACAAATAGCCAGACACACTTTGCGTCGTTCCCCATAACTCAGGTGATGAGCCGATCGGTGCTCAAAACCAATCAGAGACACCTGCTCCAGAGCCTCATGAGCCCGCGTTTTGGCTTGTGCTTCATTTAGACCCAGGCTGTCCAAACCGAAACAGACATCTTCCATTACCGTGGGCATAAACAACATCTCATCCGGATTTTGGAAAACAAAACTCATATTTTTGCGTAATTCTTCAACTGTTGACGAGCTTAGCAGGGTATCCTCGATCTGTATTTCACCATTGACTTTGATAAGACCGGCTATGGCCATGAGCAAGGATGTCTTACCGGCACCATTCGGCCCCACCACGGCTGTTCTCGAACCACTGTTCAATTCGAGATCAATCTCCTGCAGGGCTTGGATACCATCACTGTGAGTAAAGGTCAGCTTGCTGATTTGGATTCGACTCATGAAAGATCTCCAGTAAATCCCCGCATTTGCATGGCATGGTAAACATTTTCGGCGCGTTCAAAACTACGTACCAGGAGCATTCCGACAATATTGGCATAGACTCTGACTCGTTTCCAGCTGGAAACCGTTGAATGCCGCATCTGGATCGCCCGTTCCAGAGCATCTATCTCGCTTACCAGGAGGAAAAAGTAACGATACATAAAGGCTAAAATGATGATAAATAGTTTGGGAGTTCCCCAGCGGGAGAGCTGTTTCAGAATCTCATGAAAAGGAGTGGTTGATGTAAGTAACAGTAAGGTAAAAATACTGAGAAGTGACTTGAATAAGGTTTCGATGAGCTGGTTCAGAGAGAAATTGCCTGAGAAATAATTCACAACAACAATGAGGGCTGAAAAGGGTAGAACCAAAGCTGATCGGGTTAGCAGGAAGCCCAGCGGCACACGGGAAACAAGGGCGATTACCAGAACCAGTAATCCGTATATCCCAAAACCCGTACGAGCTGTTTGATAATCCATCATGGGGAATCCGATTAATAGCAAGGTTAACAGGAGTAATGCAGATTTGATCTTGGCAGACGTTGTGAAGTGATGGATCGGGCTATGTAAATAGGCAAATCGATCGATAAAGGCGTGTTTCATGAATGAGCCAGCAATTCGGGTTTGACCCTCAGTAGAAAATCCAGAATAAAAAGTGTAATGATTCCTTCAATCAAACCGGTTATCCCATAGATCAGAAGCATGGTTTTCAGCGCACTTGAAAATTCCATCATGCCTGAAAGCGATAGTTCGGTAGCACATAATAAGGCTGAAATAATACCGGATAACAACCCTGCAATTACAATAGCTACCCGTTTCCCGGGAATAAGCCGATAAATACTCCAGCCAATAAAACATCCGACCATGGCCATGTTGAGGATATTGGCTCCCAGGCTGAATATCCCGCCATGTTGGAATAGGATGGCCAATGCCAGGAGGGAAACAGTCATGATGATGAAGCCAGCCAAAGGACCCAGGAGGATGCTGATCAGGAGCGCTCCGGTTAAATGGATCGATGTACCCACACCAATGGGAAAGCTGAATAGTTGGATCATAAAAACAAAACTGGCCAGGAGACCCATGAGAGGGATCTGCTCAGGCTTGATACTCTGATTGACTTTTTTTATGCTATAAGCTAGGGTTGTGACTGATATACCTGCAGTGACCAGCGTGACCGGTGTATTTAAAAACCCATCAGGAATGTGCATGATGATCTTTTCGACGTTTTGTCAGGAAATACCAGCCACAGAAAACAAACAGGATGTATCCCACACCAGAGATGATTTTTTGCCAGCGTGGAATGCGTACATTTTGCTGGAGGGGAGACTCGAATCCACCAACAGATACTTCAATGACTTTCCCATGTCCAAAGCCGTCAGAAATCTTTAGGATCCAGACACCAGAAGTATCTGGTTTGAACATAAATACCCCATTCTCATCAGTGAAGCCTTGCTGGAACTCAAATTCTGTTTCTCCAGGACGATAGATTGTCACATCGGCAAAATCCAAAGGCGCGCCATCCTCATATTGAACAGCCACGCCATAACCGGGACCCATCATGGTATAGGAAACACCATGTCCCAATAAGTGGGAAGAGATCATCAGACTAACCAACAGGAAGTTTCTCAACATATCAATTACCCGCGTAAAATGAAAAGGAGGCGGTTTGCCGTCTGAAATGACAGATCGCAATACTGAAGCCCCTGGTGTCGGCTGCAAATGTACTGATACCATGACGATCCATACTCAAAGAATGCCCTTCAAGACCCCCTGTAGTCAGACTGATTGGCACCTTTACGGGTTCCCCTGCCAGTGTTACTCTCAGCGTGTAGGGGACATCACCAGGTCTGATTTCCAGCTCATCACTGTCCATGGTGCTGGTTGTATTCAGGACTGGACCAATCTGGATTTGCGTTTTCAGCAAATAAGAAAAGGGACCTTTGTTGCGTTTCCTCAATTTAACCAGGATAGTGTATAACCCAGATTGTTGGGGCAGAAAATGGGAGATGTGCTCCTGTCCGTTGATCTGGAATTCAAGGGGCGATTCCTGACCTTCTGGATCAATGATACGAGCGAATTGAATCAAATGACTACCAAGCAGAAATTCACTTTCCCCTCCCAAATGACCACTCCTGATGTGGATGGTGATGGTGTCACCTGGATGATAGCTGGGAGAATCAGTATACAGCCAATGCTCATGGGCGTTTAGCGTAACCACCCCTACTAAAAGCAGAATCGCAAATTGGAGGGCTGACTTCATGAATTAAAAACGGTACATAAGGGTGATGTTAGAGCGTGTGGCACCCTGGTTTGGGGCAAATTCTAAACCGGTCTTGAAAACAATATCCTGCATTCCCAAAGGAAAGTAGATTCCTGGAAGAATGGAATATTCACCATCAAAATCACCCAGTAATTCCAAGCCGGCTGCAACACCATGAGCAAGAGGTGTCAGGGGTGAGCGAAAACCAATTCCCCAGCCGTAGGCAACGTCCTCATCTTCCAGCTCGCCATAGAAGTTCACGAGTAGGTTACGGTGACCATTAAAAGCCTTATTAACAATCAAGGCAGCGGCGAAGACCCTTTGCCCATCAAGCAATTCAACGCTCCGATTTAGAGGCTCCTCGTAGCCCAATGTGATCCCAATCTCCACGGGGGAATTTTTCGTAATTTGATATTGAAGAGCAAGAGCGATTGCCTCAATAAATGGAGAGGGTCCCAATGTGTTGTATGCTGATTCAGTACTGCTTACAAGATGTCCACCACCAAATTTTGCGAAATGGCCATGAAGATCAACCATGAGTCGATCAGTGATGCCATAAGAGAGGCCGGGTGTAAGCTCCCAGTGGTCCAGATCGGGCTGTTCTCTATCATCTACCATATAATCATGATGTAGATGAAACACGAAA
>JAYEKW010000001.1:0-2825 GCA_034716895.1 Candidatus Neomarinimicrobiota bacterium | reverse complement strand
CATGATTTCTCCTAAAGTAACACGAATGCACAACTCGTGCCACGAAAATATCTCACCTGGAATCGGTTCTCGCTTTGCAGTTACTAAAACGACCCACGTTAGTCATAAGCATCGATTGTCTGAAATAGCCACAAAGGCACCAAGACACAAAGCCTCACAAATTCTCCCAGTGGTTCTTAGGGCTTTTGTAGCTTCATTGGCAAAAGAGCTTACCCTGTTGCGTCATGAGAACTATTGATTCATTCGGCTATCCCACGGTCAGTTTAATAAAATATTTCGGGTGGTTCGTCCCTACTTCAATCTGCGCGAATCTGCGCAATCTGCGGATAAATAAGTTTCCTTTCCATACAGATGATCCTGGAAGTACATGGCATAATCAAATCTAGTATTCTGATTCCTTGAGATGCATTTTATGCGCATCAAATAACTAGGGGATATATATGCAATACACACGATTAGGTAAACGCGGACCGAAAGTTTCAACCATAGGCTTTGGCGCATGGGCTATTGGAGGCATGAATTGGGGACCCACCGATGATCAGGTCTCAGTAAATGCACTCTATGCGGCGTTGGATGCTGGGGTCACATTCATTGATACTGCAGATGTCTATGGCTTCGGACATTCAGAAGATCTCATTGCTCAAGTACTCAAAGAACGGGGTAAGGGAGAGGTGATCATTGCTACCAAAGCCGGGAATGATTTTTACTATGCCGGACAAGAAACTGATGATGGCTATGGTGCTATTCAGCAGAACTATAAAAAAGAATATTTGATCGAAGCTGCCGAGAAAAGTCTCAAAAGGCTGGGGCTTGAAACACTGGATATCCTTCAATTGCATAGTCCTGATCTGGAAAAGCTGGAACACGATGAACCATGGGAAGCACTATCAATTCTCAAGGAACAAGGCAAGATCCAACACGCCGGACTCTCCATCCAGTCTTTCAAGGAGTCAGAACAAGCCCACCTGCTTGACAAACATTCTGATCTACTGGACTGCATTCAGGTCCGTTACAATCTACTGGAGCGGAAGGCCGAGAAAGTCCTTTTTCCAAAAGCTTTGGAATATGGAATTGGAGTTATTGTACGTATTCCCATGTTATTTGGTCTGTTGAGTGGAAAATTCAATCGCAAAAGCATTTTTGAAGGTGATGATCACCGACGTTTTAATCTGGATCATGACAAGTTGGAGAGTTATCTCAGCAAGATGGAATCAATGACTGATATTTATGAACGCTATCCGGATTGGAGTCCGGCTCAAGTTGCCCTGCGATTTGGAATCTCACATCCAGCCTGCCATGTATCCATACCAGGCGGAAAAACACCAGCGCAAGTCAGGGAAAACAGTGCTGCTTCAGATATGCCGGAAGTCACTTTGAAGAAGAGGCATGGTCAACTTGGATAGCAAGGATATGAAGATCCTCATCACCGGTGCCAGTACCGGGATCGGTCGCCAATTAGCTCTGGATTACGGTAGAAGTGGTGCAGCCCTATGGTTGTTGGCTCGATCAGAACCTAAGCTGGTTGAATTGGCTGAAAAGATTCGTACATCAGGCGGCCAAGCGCATGTTCTGGTCTGTGATGCAACCCGTGAGTCCGTTTTACTGGGGGCGCTACAATTTGCCCAAGCTGCTTCTGGTGGCTTTGATCTGGTCATTGTCAATGCTGGCTGGGGTGGCAAAATGAAGTATCCCGGTGTGAAAAACATCGAGGTGCTCAATCAAGTTATCGATCTGAATTTCAAGGCTGCTACTCAAACCCTTGAGTTCTTTGCTCGTCACATGGTGGAAGCTCGTCATGGACACCTTGTCGGTATTTCAAGTGTGGCCGGTTTTCGGGGGCTTCCTGGTGGTGCGGCTTATAGTGCAACCAAAGCCGGACTGATCACATATCTGGAATCGCTGCGTTTTTCCCTGCAATCCTTTGGCATTAAGGTGACTGATATCCGTCCCGGGTTTGTGCGAACGCCGATGACAGACCAGAATAAAGTCCCCATGCCCTTTCTCATGGATGTGGAACGGGCCAGTGTAAAAATCATCAGGGCCATTGAGCGGGGTCGGAAGCGCTTCAGTTTCCCCTGGCAGATGGCCATCTTTGTGCATTTGATGAAAGCTTTACCGGATTTTTTGTATGATTGGATAGCCACGAAGTCGTATGGAGATATGGCAGTTACGGGTCGTAAAGGAAAATCTGAGGGAAACGCAGTGTCTTTGAAATAATTGATTCTGATCCATTATAGTTGTCTTTCAATTACGATCAGTTAGATTATTACCGAATATTTAGCAAAAGATACTGTATTTGAGCAGATTATTTCTCTTGTTTTAATACGTATAAAAAACTGGGGGTTCTATGAATATTATTGCTTCATCATATGTGGTAATTGACACTGAAACATCCGGTTTAAGTCCCGTTCGCGGTGATCGTGTTATTGAATGGGCAGCTATTAGAATCATCGATTATGTAATTACTGAAAAAGCCAGTTCACTGATAAATGTTTCCTGTCAAATACATGCTCAAGCTGAGATGGTACATGGAATTTCCCCGGAAATGTTAGACGGGGAGCCTTCACCCCTGACAGCATGGCAGCGTTTTCATGATTTTGTTGGTGATGCGACCATCATTGCTCACAATGCACCTTTTGATGCTAGATTTATTGCTTCTGAATATTCACGCTTGGGTTGGCGTTTTAGCAATGGAGTGGTATGCACCCTGAAAATGGCTCGTCGCCTCTATCCCCATCTTGGGAGACATAGATTAACTGATGTTGCCAGGTGGGTTCTGGGGGAAGTACCTCAGTCTCAAAAGCTTCATCGAGCTTTGTATGATG